>NZ_JOGV01000054.1:0-45477 GCF_000721365.1 Streptomyces sp. NRRL F-5650
CCGTCAACGTCTGGACCGTCGACGAACCCGGCGCCATCCGCACCATGGCACAACTCGGCGTCGACGGCATCATCACCGACTACCCCCAAACCCTCACCCGGCGCTGAGTCCGGTGCCGTCCCCGTCGTTGGCACAGCGGAAGCCGAGGTTGCCGGACGAGGAGTCGGGGGTGTTGGAGGAGCGGGCGGCGACCCGGTAGCGGTTGCAGTAGGAGTCGTGGCACAGGTACGAGCCCCCGCGCAGGACCCGCGCCGTGCCGGACGCGGGGCCGTGCGGGTCGGCGGCCGGGGATTCGGCGTAGTACGACGGCGAGAACCAGTCGGCGCACCACTCCCACACGTTCCCGGCGGTGTTCCACAGGCCGTGGCCGTTGGGACGGTAGGACTTGACGGGCGCGGTGGTCAGGTGACCGTCCTCGGCGGTGTTGACGTGGGGGAAGCGGCCCTGCCAGATGTTGCAGCGCCACCGGCCGCCCGGGGTGAGTTCGTCGCCCCAGGCGTAGCGGCGTCCGGCCAGGCCCCCGCGGGCGGCGTACTCCCACTCGGCCTCGGTCGGCAGGCGCTTGCCGGCCCATCGGGCGTAGGCGGCGGCGTCGTTCCAGGAGACGTGGACCACCGGGTGGTTCTGCCGCCCGGTGATGTCGGAGCGGGCGCCCTCGGGGCGGCGCCAGTGGGCGCCCCGGACGTTGATCCACCAAGGGGCGCCGGCCGCGTTGCCGAGGACGTCGGCGTCGGGGGCGGCGACGACCAGGTGGAAGACCGCCGAGGAGCCGAAGCGTTCGGCGTCCGTCACGTGTCCCGTCGCCTTGACGAACGCGGCGAACTGGGCGTTGGTGACGGCGGTCTCGTCGATGTGGAAGGGCCGCAGCCGCACCGTGTGCACGGGTGTCTCCCCGTCGGCCGGATACCCCTCTCCGAAGGCGTCCCCCATCGCGAACTCGCCTCCGGGCAGGCTCGCTTGCCCCCGGGTGGAGCGCGGCCGGGCGGCGGGCGGCGGTGCCGTTGGTGACGTGGTGTCCGTGGCGCCGGGCGCTGTGGCGGGGGCGCAGCACGGGCGGTGGGGGCGGGTCATGGGTCCTCTCGCATCGGGGCGCGGGCGGGTCGGGGCGGTCTCACGGCTTGTAGGTGGACTCGTCGAGCCCGCTCAGGGTCGGGTCGTGCCCCACCTCGCCGACGTCGTACATCGAGGTCATCCAGTGGTAGAAGTTGTCGCCGCGCTCGCGCAGGACGTCGTACAGCCGGCGCATCATGCGGCCGACGACCTCCGCGTGCTCGGGATGGGTGTAGACGTTCTGCAGCTCGTCCGGGTCGGTGTGCAGGTCGTACAGCTCGTTGACCGAGTCGGGGTTGACGACGAGTTTGTACCGGTCCTCGCGCAGCATGCGCTGCGGGTAGGGGAAGTGGTGGCCGTGGAACTCGCAGACGATGTCCTCGTCCCACTCCACCGTCTCGCCCCGTACGAGGGGCAGCAGGCTGCGCGAGTCGACGGCGGGTGCCGGGTCCAGGCCCGCCAGGTCGAGGATGGTGGCGGTGCAGTCGAGGAGGCTGACGAACTCGTCGCGCACCTGACCGCCGGGGGCGCCGGGGACGCGCAGCAGGCCGGGGGTGCGGTAGATGTCCTCGTACATGGCGGGGCCTTTGTCGTGCAGCCGGTGCGAACCGGTGAACTCCCCGTGGTCGCAGGTGAAGAACACCGCCGTGTCGTCGGTCAGGCCGAGCCGCTCCATGGCCGCCGTGACCCGTCCGATCTGCCGGTCGATGAGGGCGACGTAGCCCCAGTACACCGCGATGAGCTTGCGGGTGGTCTCGATGGGCATGGTGTCGAAGGTCCAGTGCGCGCTGTAGTTGCGCTGGACCGGGGGCTTGCCCTCGAAGGTCTCCGACACCGACCGCGGCAGGGGTACGTCGGCCGGGTCGATCAGGTCGAAGTACTCGTCGGGCAGGATGTACGGCAGGTGCGGTCCGAAGAAGTGCAGGGCCAGGAAGAACGGCCGCTGGCGCTCGTGGGCGTCGGCGGCGTACCGCTCCAACTGCTCGATGGCGCGGGTGGCCAGGTAGTGCTCGAAGGTGGCCTCGACCGGCTGGTGCAGCCGGGCGGCGAGCAGGTTGCCGGGGCCGCCGTTGGGCAGCGTGCCGCGAATCCGGTCGCTGATCCGGTACGGGGGCAGTCCGTGCTCGGCCAGGTGGGCGAGGTAGTCCGGGTGGTCGACGGGGTTGTGCCAGCCGGGCAGGTGGGGGCCGTCGAAGCCGTAGTCGGCCGCGGTGCGCAGGGTGCCGGTGTGCCACTTGCCGAACAGGCCGCAGTTGTAACCGTTCTCGCGCAGTGCGCGGGAGAAGGCGAACTGGTCCTCGGCCAGGTCCTCCAGGTAGCCGACGTTGCGTTCGTGGTTGGCGAGGAGCTTGTGGCGGAAGGGGGCCTGGCCGGTCAGGAGGCTCGCGCGGGCCGGGGTGCAGATGGCGGTGGGGGTGTACCAGCGGTCGAAGCGGGTTCCCGTGGCGGCCAGTTCGTCGAGAGCGGGGGTGTGCGCCAGGGGGTTGCCGTAGGCGCCGAGGGTGTCGGTGCGGTGCTGGTCGGTCATCAGGAAGAGGATGTTCTTCCTGGACGCCGCGGACCGGGCGTCGGGACGGCCGCCGGGCTGAGCACCGGGCTCGGCGCCGGGCTGGTTCGCTCGCGTCACTTGCCCGCCCCCGTGAAGAGGTCACCGGTGTAGTAGGTCTTCGGGTCGGCAGGCTTCTTCAGCTTGCCGGCGTCGACGAAGTAGTCGTTCATGCCCTTCAGCCATTTGACGACGGTGCCGTCCTCGGTCAGCCTGTCGAGTTCGTCGACGCCGAGCACCTTGTTGTTCGCGGCGTCCGCCTTCACCTGGTCGACGGGGAGCTTCAGCTTGGCGGCGGTGAGTTCGATCGTCTCGTCGGTGTGCTCGGAGCGGAACGCCATGGCCTCCCGCAGCACGGCGAGGACCTTCTTGGTCTTCTCCGGCTGGTCGGCCACCACCTTGTTGCCGGCGACGAACGCGGTGGGGAAGGAGACGTCCTGCTCGAAGTCGGCGTTCTTGGCGAGTTCGACGAGGCCGGGGACCTGCTTCTTGATCGTCGCCGCGGCCGGGTACCAGAAGCCCGCGCCGTCGACCTGCCGGGAGGAGAAGGCGGAGACGATGGTGGAGGGGTCCATGGGGACGGCCTTCACGTCCTCCTTGGTCATCCCGGCCTTGCGCAGCGCGAGGGTGAGGATCATGTCGCCGGAGGTGCCCTCGGGCACGGCGACGGTCTTGCCCTTGAGCTGCCGCATCGAGGTGATGCCCGGCTGGGCGAGGACGCGGTCGGAGTTGCCGAGGGTGTTGATGGCGACGACCTTGGCCTGGCCGGAGGCGGGGAGCCACATGGCGCCGGGGCCTATGTAGCCGAAGTCGAGGTTGTCCGTGCCCAGGGCCTGGATCTGGAGCGGACCGTTGGTGAAGACCTTGGCTTCGGCCGACAGACCGTGCTTCTTCCACAGTCCCCTGGACTCGGCGACGGCGATCAGGCTGGCGCCGTTGAAGTCGTTGATGTAGCCGAAGCGGACCTTGTCCGAGGAGTCGCCGGAGGACGATCCGCCGCCGCACGCGGCGAGCAGCGCCAGGGCGGCCGCGCCGGCGAGGGCGCTGGTGAGGCTTCTGCGGGTGAGGACGGGTGACATGGCGGCGGGTGACATGGCGGTGGGTCCCTTCCGGGTCATGACGTGGAGGAGTGGGAACCGGAAGGGGCGGCGGTGCGGCCTTCCTGGTGGTAGACGGAGTGCCACACGCGGTTGCGCAGCGCGGCGAACTCGGGGCTGAGCCGGAAGGCCTCGTCGCGCCGGAAGGCGGGGTCGACCTCGACGACGTCGTAGACGCGTCCGGGGCGGGCGGCCATCACGACGACCCGGTTGGCCAGGAACACGGCCTCGTCGACGTCGTGGGTGATGAACAGGACGGTGCGCCGGTCCTGGCTCCAGGTCTTCAGGAGCTGCTCCTGGAGCTTGACCCGGGTGAGCGCGTCGAGGGCGCCGAAGGGTTCGTCCATCAGCAGGATCGAGGGGTCGACGGCGTAGGCGCGGGCGATGGCGCAGCGCTGGCGCATGCCTCCGGAGAGGGTCTTGGGGAGGGCGTCGGCGAAGCGTTCCAGGCCGACCAGTTCGATGAAGTGCTCGGCCCTGGAACGCCGTTCACGCTTGGGCACGCCCGTGGTACGGAGACCGAACTCGACGTTCTGACGTACGGTCAGCCACGGGAAGAGCGCGTACTGCTGGAAGATGACGCCGCGTTCGGGTCCGGGGCCCGAGACGGGGGCGCCGTCCACCAGGGCGCGGCCGGCCGTGGGTGTCTCCAGCCCGGCGAGGATGTTCATCAAAGTGCTCTTGCCGCAGCCCGAGGGGCCGACGACGGTGACGAACTCGTGGTTGGCGATGTCGAGGCTGACGTCGTCGAGGGCGGTGAAGGTCTCCCGGCCCAGCGAGAAGGTCTTGGTGACGTGCTGGACGGATATCTTGGCGGGGGTGCTGGTCATCGGCGTTCCTGCCATCGGGTGAGCCTGCGTTCGGCGAGGAGGAGGACGCGGTCCATGAGCAGACCGAGGATCCCGATCGAGATGAGCCCGACGAAGATGGTCGGGAGGTCGTAGTAGAGCTGGGCGTTCTGCATGCGGTAGCCGAGGCCCTCCTGGGCGGCGATCAGTTCCGCGGCGACCAGCGTGGCCCAGGCGGAGCCGAGACCGACCCGCATGCCGACGAGGATGAAGGGCGTGGAGGCCGGCACCACCACGCGGGCGAAGATCGTGGCGTCGCCCGCACCGAGGACCCGGGCGGCGTCGATCAGGGTGCGGTCGACGTTCACCACGCCCTGGAAGGTGGAGATCACGCAGGCCAGGAACGCGGCGAGGAAGATGACGAAGATCTTCGGTGTCTCGTCGATGCCCATGGCGACGACGGCCAGCGGAATGATCGCCAGCGGCGGGATGGTGCGGAAGAACTGGATCCAGGGTTCGATCAGTCCGCGCAGGATGCCGTACCAGCCCATGAGGAAGCCCACCGGTACGGCCACGGCCGTGCCGAGGGCGAAGCCGGCCAGGACCCGGGTCAGGCTGGCCAGGGCGTCGTCGGCGAGCGTCCCGTCGCCGATCAGGGTCCCGGCCCGGGACACCACCTCGGGCGGTGTCGGCAGCTTGAACCCGGCGGCGGCCAGTGCCCACCACAGGGCGATGCCCAGCGCCACGGAGACGGTGTTGAGCGCGAGGGGCAGCCCGCGCCGTCCCGGACGCCCGTGCCCGGGGGCGGACTTGGCGGTGCCCGCCGGGCTGTCTTCCGTCGCGGCGGCTCCCGTCCCGGTGTCGGGCGAGGCACCGGGCCGCGGTTGCCGCCGGCCGGCGCTCCGCTTGTCAAGGACGGACATGGGCGGCTCCTTCGGGGGCGGGGTCGGAGGCATCGGAACGGCCCTTCACGTCGGCGGTTTCGGGATACCTCGCCAGGAGGGGTGAGCTGTGGAAGACCGCGGCGAGGGCACCGAGGGCGCCGTCGTCGTCGGAGAGGCGGGCCGCGGCGACGACGGGACCGGCCGAGGCGGTCGGGAAGATCTCGGCGGCCAGGGTGGCGGCGACCTGTTCCACGAGGACCGGTGCCAGGCGGGTGATCTCGCCGCCGACGACCACCTTCGCCGGGTTCAGCATCATGGTCGCGGCGCCGACCACCCGCCCCAGCGCCCCCGCGGCCTCCCGCAGGACCCGGTCCACCACGGGGTGGGCCCGGCGCACGGCGGCGGCGAGGTCGTCGAGGTTCTCCAGGCGCAGGCCGAACTCCCAGCAGGCGGCGAGGATTCCGGGTACGGAGGCCACGGTCTCCAGACAGCCCCGCTTGCCGCACCGGCACGGCCGGCCCGCCGGTTCGACGGTCACGTGTCCCAGCTCACCGGCCAGCCCGGAGGAGCCCGTCACCAACTGGCCGCCGACGACGAGGCCGCCGCCGACGCCGTCCGAGAGGCGTACGTACACCAGGTCGGCGACGCTGTCGGCGCCGCTGATCGCCTCGGCCAGGGCGGCCAGGCGGGTGTTGTTGTCGACGATCACCGGTGCGTCGAAACGCTCGGCGAAGGCCACGTCGACGCCTTCGGGTGCCGGACGGAGCACGGTGGTGCCCGCCGTCGCGCGGGGCCAGGCCGCGCCCTCCGGCGCCGGGTAGGGGCCGGGTACGCCGATGCCGATGCCCTGCAGCGCCCCGTAGTGGACGCCCGCCTCGCCGCTGAGCCGGTCGACGAGTCCCAGGGCCAGTTCGGTCCGGGTCTGCCAGGTCGCGGTGTCCTCGTAGCGGACGGAGCCCGAGACCATGATCTCGTGCGAGGCGTCCGCGACGACGACGTGGACCCGCCGGTGCCCGAAGTCGACACCCATGAACTG
The DNA here is from genome assembly GCF_000721365.1 of Streptomyces sp. NRRL F-5650. Taxonomy (NCBI): domain Bacteria; kingdom Bacillati; phylum Actinomycetota; class Actinomycetes; order Kitasatosporales; family Streptomycetaceae; genus Streptomyces; species Streptomyces sp. NRRL F-5650. Next base: position 6,402 of record NZ_JOGV01000054.1, read on the forward strand.
CGCGGAGGCCGGGTCCAGCGCCAGCCGTTCGGCCGGCCGCCCGCTGCCCTCGCGCCGGGAGGCGTCGGTGTCCACGACCACGATGGCGCCCCGTTGCAGGAGGTTGCCGGTGATCTCGGACAGGGTGGTGCGCGACAGGCCCACGACCCGGGCGATCTCGCCGCGGCTCATGGCGCCGTTCTCCTGCAGGGCACGCATCACGCGCTCCTCGTGGGTCCGCCGGACCAGTGCGTGCACTCCGCTGGGCATCTGCATGCCGGTCAACGTAGGGAGGCTCGATTATTCCGTCAACACTCCGGCAGAAAGATGCAATGAAGCGTTCACAATGCCTGGTGGCACGGTCTGCGGGTGGGCGGCCCGGAGCGGATTATTCGTCCGGCCCGTTGACGTAAATGCGCGGCCGTTCGCATGCTGTGCGCCATGCCCCCGTCGTGCGGCCGGCGTGCCGCCCCTCGGTTCCCGGACGGGGACCACGAAGGAGAACGCGACTGATGACCGATGCCGAGTACGGCCTCCACCGACGATCCCTGCTGGCCGGCGCCGCCGGCGTGGGGGCGGCGTTCGCCCTGCCCGCGAGCGCCGCGCAGGCGGCTCCCGCGACGGCTCCCCCGGCGGCCGGTGCGTCCCGCCGCCACCCGGAGAACTGGCCCGACCCCGAGACCTACGGCGTCGCGGACACCCGGGCGGACCTGTGGCCGCGGGAGGACAACTCGTTCGTCCTCCCGCTGGAACTGCGCCCCCGTGACGAGGAGCGCGGCACGGTGTGGATGCGCGACACCTACGTCAACTGCTTCGTCGTCGACGGCCGCCCGCTGTACGTCGCCACCGGCACCACGCGGGTGCCCGGACTCGACATAGCCGCCCCCTGGAACGACGGCATCTTCGTGTGGCTGGCCCCCTCCCTCAAGGGCCCGTGGCGGCTGGCCGACACCACCGGCATCCGGCCCGGGGCGGAGCGGGGCAAGGTGTGGTCGCCCGAGTTCGTGGGCGAGAACCGGCCCGGCCGCACGGTCGTCGCGCCCTGGCAGGAGTACTGGCACGACGAGCGGTTCGGCAAGCGCGGCCAGGCCTGGGCGCCGGAGCTGCACCACTTCCGCGGCACCTGGTACATCGTGGCGTGCATGGGCGACCACTCCCGCAAGGTCGGCTCGTTCATGCTGGTGAGCGAGGGCGGTGTCGAGGGCCCGTACCGGCTGGTCGAGGGGAACCTGGACAAGCCCTTCGGCGACTCGTTCGTCGGGGGACCCTCGTTCATCGAGCCCGGCGCCTACCACCACATCGACGGCGGCCTGTTCACCGAGGGCGACGACGCGTGGCTCGTGCTGCACAACGACCTGTACGCGAAGTTCCGGGACGACATGGAGGACATCGTCACCACCACGGACCTGCCGAGGTTCCGCCAGACCCCGTACTCCCCCGAGCCGTACCTGGAGGGCGCGTACGTGTTCAAGTACCGCGGCAAGTACCACCTCGTGCACTCCGTCTGGGACCGGACCTCCGTCAACGCCGACGGCACCGTCCGCCAGGCGTACGACGTGGCCGCCACCGGCCGGGTGCAGTACCAGTACGACGCGGTCGTCGCCGTGGCCGACCGGTTCGAGGGGCCGTACGCCAAGCGCTACACCGCGGGGGTCGGGGCCGGGCACAACAACTTCTTCGTCGACCACCGCGGCGACCCGTGGTCGACGTACTTCCTCAACCCCGCCGCCGGCTACTGGTCCCACGCCTCCCGCGTCGCCGAGGCCGCCGTGCCCGGTGTCGTACGGCTGGAGTGGACCGGACCGTCGGACGGCCGGCTGTACGTGAAGCGCAGGTCCGGGGGGCACGGCAAGCGGGACTGAGCGGCGCCCGCGCCGGTCCCGTCCCGCCCGCCGGGGCTTCGCGTGCCGTGGCGGCGGGACGGGCGTAGTGTCCAGATATGGGTGAGGTTCGGGGTGGCCGGCGTCGGACGGCCCTGCCGGCGTGGAGACGGGCGGCCGGCTGATGGACTCCGCGATGGCCGCGGTCGTACGGGCGAGCGGTGCGTACGGCGGGATCGTGTACGCACTGCCGCCGGGCGAGGACGCCATGTGGCAGGTACTGGTCATGGGCGTCCCGCAGGAGATGGCCGCTCCCTGGCGGCGGGTCGGGCTGAAGGATCCGATGCCCGTCGCGGACGCGGTCCGCGAACGGCGCCTGGTGTGGGCCGGCGGGCGGGAGGAGATGGCGCGCCAGTACCCGCGGGTGGCGCTCGTCCTGCCCTACGAGTTCGGGCTGGCGGCCGCGCCGCTGGCCTCGGGCCCGGTCGTCCGGGGCGGGCTGATCCTGCTGTGGGCGGGCGACCACCCGGCCCGGCTGGCCCGCGGCGAACAGGAGGCCGTCCGGGCCGGCTGCGAGCGCCTGTACGACAGCCTGGAGCGGGCCCTGGAGCACGGCGAGTCGCCGGCGCCCGACCGCCCCCGGACCCTGCCGCCGCCGGCCCCCCGCCCGGACTCGCACGCCGACGCGGCCGTGCTGTCCGCGTTCGCCGACCGCCTGCCCGGCGGCTCCTGCGCGCTGGGACTGGACGGACGCCTGACCTTCGTCACCCCGAAGGCGGCCGAACTGCTCGGTGTCGACCGGTCGCTGCTGGTGGGCGCGCTGCCGTGGGAGGCGCTGCCCTGGATGGACGTGCCGCACGTGGAGGACCGCTACCGGGCCGCGCTGGTCAGCCGCAGACCGCAGGCGTTCACGGTGCTGCGCCCGCCGGACACGTGGCTGACCTTCGAGCTGTACCCGGACGCCACCGGGCTGAGCGTCCGCATCCTCCCCGGCAGCCAGGACACCGACATGCTCCCGGCCCGGTCGGTGGCGGCCTCGGGGCCCAGCCGGGCCACGGTGCTGTACCACCTGATGCACCTGGCCTCCACCCTGACCGAGGCCGTCAGCGTGCCGGACGTGGTCGAGCAGACCGCCGACCAGTTGATGCCCGCGCTGGGCGCGCAGGGCATGGTGGTGATGGTCCCCGAGGACGGGCGCCTGAAGATCGTCGGGCAGCGCGGATACCGGCCGGAGCTCCTCGATCACTTCGACGGCATGCCCCTGTCCTCGGCCGTTCCCGGCGCCGACGTGATGGCCACGGGGGTCCCCGGGTTCTGGCCGACGTACGGGGAACTCCGGGCGGCCTACCCCGCCATGCCGCACGAGGACGGGATGGCCGCCTGGGCCGTGCTGCCGCTGATCGCCTCCGGCCGTCCCGTCGGGTCCCTCCTCCTCGCCTACCGGCGGCCCCATGTCTTCCCGCCCGGGGAACGGGCCGCCCTGACGTCGCTGGCCGGTCTGGTGGGGCAGGCCCTGGACCGCGCCCGGCTCTACGACGCCAAGCACCACCTCGCCCACCGGCTGCAGTCCGCGCTGCTGCCCCACACGCTCCCGCGCGTGCCCGGTCTGGACGTCGCCGCCTGCTACCTGCCGGCCGCCCGGGGACTGGGCATCGGCGGCGACTTCTACGACGTGATCCGGCTGGACGAGCACACGGCCGCCGTCGCGATCGGGGACGTGCAGGGCCACAACGTCGACGCGGCGGCCCTCATGGGGCAGGTCCGCACCGCCGTGCACGCGCACGCGACCGTGGGCGCGCCCCCCGGCGACGTCCTGGCCCGCACCAACCGCCTCCTCACCGACCTGGACCCGGGCCTGTTCACCAGTTGCGCCTACGTCCACCTCGACCTCGCCAGCCATCGCGCCTGCGTGGCCCTGGCCGGGCACCCCCCTCCCCTGCTCCGCCACGTCGACGGGCGCGTGGAGCCGTTGCTGGTGCCGCCCGGCCTGCTGCTCGGCATCGAGCCGGACACGGTGTACCCGTCGCTGGAGTTCCCGCTGCCGCCCGGCAGTGTGCTCGCCCTCTACACCGACGGGCTGGTCGAAGCGCCCGGAGTCGACCTGGACGACGCGACCGCGGCTCTCGCCGGGCTCCTGGAGCACGGCGACCCGGACGACCTCGACGCCATGGCCGACACCCTCGTCCGGCACGCGCCCAGCCCGGGCGACGACATCGCCCTGCTCCTGGTCGGTCCCCGCGCGGCGGCGGGGCACTCCCGGGGCCGATCGATCGTTTTCAGGGACAAGAAGGACGACCGCCGGTCCACACGGACCGGCAGCGGAGGGGAAGACGCTCGATGAAACACCAGAGGGTGCGCGATCTGATGAGCGACGCCGTGGTGCGCGTGCAGCGTGGCACACCGTTCAAGGAGATCGCCCACCTGCTGCTGGAGTACGACATCACGGCCGTGCCGGTCGTCGACGGGGAGAACCGTCCCGTGGGAGTGGTGTCGGAGGCGGACCTGCTGCAGAAGATGTGGGGCGGGGAGCCCGACGGCTCCCCCGAGCACACCGAGTGGTCCCGGGCCTCGGCCGGCAAGGCGGACGCCACGGACGCGGCCGGGCTCATGACCTCGCCCGCCGTGTGCGCCCGCGAGAGCTGGAGCGTCGTGGACGCCGCCCGGGTCATGGCGCGGCACCGCATCAAGCGGCTGCTGGTCGTCGACGAGGAGGGGCGGCTGGCCGGGGTCGTCAGCAGGAGCGACCTGCTGCGGGTCTTCCTGCGTACGGACCGCGCCATCCGCACCGAGATCATCGAGGAGGCCCTGGTGAAGGCACTGGGCCTGGCGCCCTCGTCGGTGCAGGTGGACGTGGCGCACGGCCATGTCGTCCTCAGCGGGCGGCTCCCGGACCACGTGTCCGCCCCGCTCCTGGAGGAGCACTGCCGGAGCGTGGACGGGGTCGTGGCCGTGGAGTTCAGACCGGCGGGCGAGTCCGGCGCCGAGGGCTCCGCGGCCGTCGGTTCCTGACCCCCGGATCAGCCCCGGGCCCGGCCCGGACCGCCGTCGTCCCCCTGGGCTCGGGAGGGCTCCGGGGCGGCCAGGGCCTCGATCTCCGGGTGGTCGCGCAGTGCGCCGACGACCGCGTTCACCGCGGCGCGCCGCGGGGAGCCGCGCCTGACCACCACGGCGACGTTGCGGTGCACCGGCGGGCTCAGTTTCCGGGTGACGACGGCGTGGTCGGCGGTGACGGCGAGGGCGGGCAGCAGGGCCACCGACCCGGTCGTCTCGACGTGCCGCAGCAGCATGAGGTAGTTGCTGAACCGGCAGGCCACCCGGGGTTCGAACCCGGCTTCGCGGCACAGCCGTACGGTCAGGTCCGCCATGTACGACCGGGGCCGGTCGCAGGCCCAGGTCTCCCCCTTGCACGCCGCGAGGTCCACCGCGCCGCGGGAGGACAGCGGGTGACCGTGCGGCAGCACCAGCAGGACGGGGTCGCTGCCCAGCGAGACGACCTCCAGGTCGTCGCCCCGGGTCAGTCCCGTGTAGTCGGTGGTGGTGACGATGACGTCCGCGTCGCCCGAGCGCAGGGCGGGGCCGCTCTCGTGCGGCTCCATCTCGGCCAGTTCCAGGCGCAGGTGCGGGTGGGTGGTGGCCAGGCGGTCGGCCGCGGGGACGGCGAGGCTGTAGATCGCGCTCTGGAACACGCCGAGCCGGACGGTGCCGATGGGTTCGTCGTTCAGCGCGCGCAGTTCGGCCTCGACGTCGGCCATCCGGTCGAGGATCTCGCGGCCCCGGCGGGCCAGCAGGAGCCCGGCCGGGGTCAGCCGCACCCGCCGCCCCGTCCGCTCGATCAGCCGGCACCGGGTCTCGGTCTCGAGCACCGCCAGTTGCTGGGAGACCGTCGAGGCACTCAGGTGCAGTGTGTCGGCGACCGCGCGGACGGTGCCGAGTGTGTCGAGCTGGCTGAGCAGGTGGAGCCGTCCGGAGTTGAGCACGCGGCGATGGTACGACGGTTCCCGCCCGACTGTACGGTTTTGCCGCACAGAGGCGTCGGACATGTGCGATGGACACGTGCAGCGCCTGCTCCCTACCGTCGGTGCCATGCCTTCCGAGACTTCGAGCGCCGATCCGGGGCGCCACCTGATCCGCTACTCCGGCCACGCGCCCTTCTCGCCGGAGGTCGTCGTCCGCGCGGCGGGCACCTCGGTGTTCACCGAGAGCGGCCGTGAGCTGCTGGACTTCACGTCCGGCCAGATGAGCGCCATCCTGGGCCACTCCCATCCGGCGATCGTCTCGACGGTGCGCGAGCAGGTCGCCCACCTCGACCACCTGCACAGCGGCATGCTCAGCCGACCGGTGGTCGAGCTGGCCCGGCGGCTGGCGGGCACCGTGCCCGAGCCGCTGGAGAAGGTGCTGCTGCTGACCACCGGGGCGGAGGCGAACGAGGCGGCGGTCCGGATGGCGAAGCTGGTCACCGGCCGCCACGAGATCGTCTCCTTCGCCCGGTCCTGGCACGGCATGACGCAGGCCGCCGCGAACGCCACGTACAGCGCGGGGCGCAAGGGCTACGGCCCGGCCGCACCGGGCAACTTCGCGCTGCCGGTGCCGGACCGCCACCGTCCCTCGGTCGTCGGCCCGGACGGCGAGCTGGACTGGCGCCGCCAGTTGGACCTCGGCTTCGAGATGATCGACGCGCAGTCGGTCGGCAGCCTGGCCGCGTGCCTGGTCGAGCCGATCCTGTCGTCGGGCGGCGTGGTCGAGCTGCCTCCCGGCTATCTCGCCGCCCTGGCGGACAAGTGCCGCGAGCGGGGGATGCTGCTGATCCTCGACGAGGCGCAGACGGGGCTGTGCCGCACGGGCGACTGGTACGCCTTCCAGCACGAGGGCGTCGTCCCGGACATCCTCGTGCTGTCCAAGACGCTCGGCGCGGGGCTGCCGCTGGCCGCGGTGCTGACCGGCCCGGAGATCGAACAGCGGGCGCACGAGCGGGGTTTCCTGTTCTTCACCACCCACGTCAACGACCCGTTGCCGGCCGCCGTGGGCAACACCGTCCTGGACGTCCTGGTCCGCGACCGGCTGGACGAGCGCGCCCGGGTGCTGGGCCGGGCGCTGCGGGAGGGCCTGGACAAGCTCGCCGCACGCCACGCCGTCGTCGGCGACGTCCGCGGCCGCGGGCTGCTGCTGGGCATGGAACTGGTCGGGGACGAGGTCCTGGGCGAGGGTGGCGCCGACCGGCTCGGCGCCGCCGTCACCCGGCGCTGCTTCGAGCTGGGGCTGCACATGAACATCGTCCAGCTCCCGGGCATGGGCGGGATCTTCCGCATCGCTCCGCCGCTGACCGCGAGCGACGACGAGATCGCCCGCGGCGTGGCCGTCCTCGACCAGGCGCTCGCCGACGCGGCCGGGGACCTGTAGCGGAAGTTGGCGGGTCGTCGGGCCCCGGCGGCCTCCGGCTCGCGGGCGGGCTCCGGGGGCGCGGCGGTGTCGCCGGGTTCCCGCTGGAGCCCGGCGTCGCCGTGGGCGGCCGGTGCCGTGCGGTGGCGGGACCGACGGTGGTTGACCTTCACCTTGGGGCAGGCCGCAGCATCGGTGTCACCGGGCGGCCCGCCCGGTACGAGGAGGGATCGGGCATGGGACTGCTGACCATCGGGGCGTTCGCGAAGGCGTCCCGGCTGTCGCCGAAGGCGCTGCGCCTCTACGACGAGCTGGGGCTGCTCCCGCCCGCCCACGTCGACCCGGTCACCGGCTACCGCCGTTACGCGCCGGACCAGGTGGAGCGGGCCCGGCTCGTCGCCTGGCTGCGGCGGCTGGGGATGCCGCTGGTCCGCATCCGGCACGTGTGCTCGCTGGACGCGGCGGCCGCGGCCCGGGAGATCCGCGTCTTCTGGGCGCGCGCCGAGGCCGACTTCGCCGCACGGCGGGACCTGGTCGCCTTCCTCGTCGGTCACCTGGAACGGGAGGACCCCGCCATGACAGCCACCGTGAGCCCTCTGGGCATCCGTTACGCCGCCGGCTCCGACGCCGGCCTGGTCCGCGCGGCCAACCAGGACACCGCCTACGCCGGTTCCCGTCTGCTCGCCGTGGCCGACGGGTTCGGCGCGGGCGGCGCACCGGCGAGTGCCGCCGCCGTCGACGCGCTCAAGTACCTGGAGACGGACGGCATTCCGGCGGGGCAGCTCCTCGACGTCCTGGCGGACGCCGTCGAGCAGGCCGAACGGGCGGTGGACGGCGCGGTCCAAACCGGTGCCGCCGCCGGGGACGCCGGGACGACGCTCACCGCGATGCTCTGGACCGGGTCCCGGCTCGCCCTCGTCCACATCGGCGACTGCCGCGCCCATCTCCTGCGCGACGGTGAACTGTTCCGGATCACGCACGACCACACCGTGGTGCAGACGATGGTCGACGAGGGGCGCATCAGCGCCGAGGAGGCAGTGTCCCATCCCCAGCGGTCGATGCTGGTACGGGCTCTGGGCCCGGGCGCCGACGCCACCGCCGACCTGCGCCTGCACGACGCCGTGGCCGGGGACCGCTACCTGCTGTGCTCCGACGGACTGCCCGCGGTCGTGCCGGACGCGGAGATCCGGCGGGTGCTCGCGGGTGCCGGGGAGCCCGAACGGGCCGTGCGTGAACTGATCGCCCTCGCCAACGCGGCCGGCGGACCCGACAACGTCAGTTGCGTCGTCGCCGACGTCGTCGCGGTCGCCTGACCGCGCCGGGGCGGCCGTTCCGCGCCGCCCGCCGGCTCAGGGCGACGCCGTTCCGATCACGATCCGGTCGCTGTCGCCGTCGGAGAGGAAGGACGCGAGGGCCCGCCCCTCCTCGGTGACCTCGGCCCGCTCGGACCGGGTGAGCCGGCGCAGCGGCGTGACGGCCACGGTGCCGTCCTCGACGGTCCAGGTCGCGCCGACCCGGCCGTCGACGAGGACGAAACGGGCGCCGGTGACCGACAGACCGCGGTGCTCGTCGTCGATGACGCGGCCTCGGTCCTGGTAGCCGAGGACCGCGTTGTCGAACGCCGGCAGGAACCGTGCCGGGGCGGGGGTGGCGGGGTCGGGCCGGGGCGCGTCGGGCAGGTCGAGGAGTTCCCGGCCGCGCTCGTCGCGGAAGGCGACCAGTTCCCCGCGTACGGCGGCGACCGCGGCGGGCAGTCCGGCCAGCCCGCACCAGGCGCGCAGGTCCGCCGAGGCGGCCGGTCCGAACGCGGCGAGGTAGCGCCGTACCAGGGCCGCCCCGGCCGGGTCGGTGCCCGGCGGGGCCGGCGGGTCGACCTCGCGGCCCAGCCAGGAGGCGACCGGGACGTAGCGCGCCCCGGCCCTCGTGCGCCACAGTCCGCGCGGCGGCAGTTGCGCCATCGGGATCAGCCCGGCGACCAGCATCTCCCCCAGCGGCCGCGGTCCCGCCTCGGGCCACCGCCCCGCCACGGCCCGGGCCAGTTCGGTCATCGAGCGGGGCTCGCCGTCCGCCAGGACCGCCCGGCCCGCCGCCGCGAGTTCGTCGAGGTCGATCCCCGCCAGTTCGCGGCGGTAGGTGCCGAGGACGCGTCCGCGCAGCATGGCGTCGTGGCGGGAGCGCCAGGCCAGGACGTCCTCGGCGGTGACGAGGTGGACGGTGCGGCGCATCAGGTGGGTGCGCACCAGGCGGCGTTCGGTGAGCGGGTCGTCGAGCGCGCGCGGGGTGAAGTCGCGCAGCCGCGACCACAGTCCGACGAACGGTTCCTGCGGCTCCTGCGCCTGCAGGCCGCCGAGGTGCGCGACGGCGTCCGGGACCGGGAGGTCCGCGCGGTCGAGCAGCAACTGCCGTGCGAGCGCCGCCCGGTTCAGCGACCGGGCGTCGAGCACGCCCTCGGGGTGGGTCACGGCTTTGGCGGTCACGACGGGCTCCTTGCCTCACGGAACGTGCGGGAAACGGCGGCTCCCGTCCCGCGGGAGGGGAGCCGCCGGGCCCACGCTGCCCCGGATCGAGGTCAGATTCTGTCCGCCTGGCCCGTCCGGCGGCCCGGGACGTGGTGGGCGCCGGGCCGCGGCCGGGTCGGGTGTCACACCCGTTGCGGCCGGTCCGCGCCCGCGGGTTCGGCGGCCATGGCGCCCATCACGACGTGCGACCGGCCGTGCAGCCGCAGGGAGACGACGACGAAGACGATCGCGACCAGGGTCATCGCCCCGCCCGCCCAGGCCGTGGCGGCGTATCCGAAGTCCGCGTCGATCACCGTGCCGCCGAGCCAGGGGCCGCCCGTGTTGCCCAGGTTGAACGCGGCGGTCGTCGTCGCACCGGCGAGGGTGGGCGCGGCGCCCGCGACGTTGAACATGCGCGCGTTGAGCGCGGGCGCCGTGTAGAAGGCGGAGACGCCCAGCAGCAGCGAGAGGACGATCACGGCGGCCGGGCTGGAGGCGAACAGCGCGAGGGCGGCCAGCAGCACCGTCGAGGCGGTGATGCCGGACAGCAGCACCCCGAACAGGTGCGCGTCGGCGACCCGGCCGCCGATGGTGGTGCCGATCAGCGCGCCGACGCCGAACAGCGCCAGCACGGTCGGGACCCAGCCGTCCGCCAGTCCGGCCACGTCGGTGAGGAGCGGCGCGAGGTAGGAGAAGGCGCAGAACACGCCGCCTGCGGCGAGTGCGGTCACGACGATGGACAGCCAGACCTGGCGGTCCCGGTAGATCGCCAGCTCGCCCCGCAGCCGGGGCCGTCGCTCGGGCAGCGGGATGCGCGGGATCAGTGTGACCACACCGACGAGCGCGACGGCGGACGCGCCGCCCACGGCCCAGAACGCGGACCGCCAGCCCAGGTGCTCGCCGAGGAAGGCGCCCGCGGGGACACCCAGGACGTTGGCGATGGACAGTCCGCCGATCATCACGGCCATCGCGCGGGCCCGAGCGGTGACCGGCACCATGGCGATGGCCACGGCCGCGCCCACGGCCCAGAAGCCGGCGCAGGCGAGCGCGCTCACGACCCGTGAGACGAACAGGACCTCGTAGCTCGTCGCGAGCGCGCCCGCGACCTGGCCGAGGCCGAACACCGAGATCAGGGCGACCAGCGTGGTCTTGCGGGGCAGCCGCAGGGTGGCGACGGCGAGCAGCGGCGCGCCGACCACCATGCCGATGGCGAACGCCGATATCAGCAGCCCGGCTTGCGGGATCGACACGTCCATGTCGTCGGCGATGGGCGGCAGCAGACCGGACAGCATGAACTCGCTGGTGCCGAGCGCGAAGACGGACAGGCCGAGGATGTAGACGGCGAGCGGCATACGGCCGGCCGCGGAGCGTGGGGAAGAGTCGGGCATGACAGGTGTCAACGGAGCCCCGCGGCCCGCCATTCCCGGGGCGGGCCGCGTCTCACCATGCGGCTACCGTGCCGAACGTTCCAGCCGGACGAGGATGTTCTTGGAGGTGGGCTGGTTGCTGATGTCGGCGACGCTGTCCAGCGGTACCAGTACCTGTGTCTCCGGGTAGTAGGCGGCGGCGGAACCGCGCGCCGTGGGGTACGGGACCACCTCGAAGTCCTCGGCGCGGCGCTCGGTGTCGTCGTGCCAGACGCCGACGACGTCGACCCGGTCGCCCGCGCTCAGCGCCAGGGCCTCCAGGTCCTCCGGGTTGACCATGACCACGCGGCGGCTGCCGTGGATGCCCCGGTAGCGGTCGTCGAGGGTGTAGGGCACGGTGTTCCACTGGTCGTGGGAGCGCAGGGTCTGCAGCAGCAGGTGGCCCTCGGGGAGGTCGGCCGCCTGCCAGGTGTTGCGGGTGAACAGGGCCTTGCCGGTGGCGGTGCGGTAGACGCCCTCGTTGACGGGGTTGGGCAGGCGGATGCCGCCGGGGCGGGCCACCCGCCGGTTGAAGTCGTGCAGGCCCGGCACGATGCGGGAGATGCGGTCGCGGATGGTGTGGTAGTCGGCCTCGAACGCGTCCCAGCGGATGTTCCCCGGGCCCTGGCCGAGGGTGTGGCGGGCGAGCCGGCACAGGATGGCGACCTCGCTGAGCAGGTGGGGGGAGGCGGGCTTGAGCCGTCCCCGGGAGGTGTGCACCTCGCTCATCGAGTTCTCCACCGTGACGAACTGTTCGCCGCCCGCCTGGTGGTCGCGTTCCGTGCGGCCGAGGGTGGGCAGGATGAGCGCGGTCCGGCCGCAGACGGTGTGGGAACGGTTCAGCTTCGTGGAGATGTGGGCGGTCAGGCGGCAGGTGCGCATGGCGTCCTCGGTGACCGCGCTGTCGGGGGCGGCCCGGACGAAGTTGCCGGCGACGCCGAGGAAGAACTTGATCCGGCCCTCGCGCATCGCCTTGATGGAGTCGACGGAGTCGAGGCCGTGGGCGCGCGGCGGCTCGAAGCCGAACTCGTCGCGCAGGGCGTCCAGGAAGGAGTCGGGCATCTGCTCCCAGATGCCCATCGTGCGGTCGCCCTGGACGTTGCTGTGGCCGCGCACCGGGCAGGCGCCGGTGCCCGCCCTGCCGAGGTTGCCGCGCAGCAGCAGGAAGTTGACGATCTCACGGATGGTGGGGACGCCGTGCTTGTGCTGGGTGATGCCCATCGCCCAGCAGACGACGACCCGGCTGCTCCGCAGGACCTCGTCGCGCACGTCCTCGATCTCCGCGCGGCTCAGGCCGGTGGCGGTGAGCACGTCGTCCCAGGAGGCCTGCCGGGCGTGCGCGGCGAACTCCTCGAAGCCGCTGGTGCTGTCGCGGATGAACGAGTGGTCCAGCACGTGGCCGGGCCGGGCGTCCTCGGCCTCCAGCAGCAGCCGGTTGAGGGCCTGGAAGAGGGCGAGGTCGCCGCCGGGCCGGATGTGCAGGAAGCGGTCGGCGATGCGGACGCCCTGTCCGATCACCCCGCGGGGCTTCTGCGGGTTCTTGAACCGCATCAGTCCCGCCTCCGGCAGCGGGTTGACGGCGACGATGCGGGCGCCGTTGAGCTTGGCCTCCTCCAGTGCGGACAACTGCCGCGGGTGGTTGGTGCCGGGGTTCTGTCCCACCAGGAAGATCAGGTCGGCGTCGTGGAGGTCCTGGAGGCTGACCGTTCCCTTGCCGGTGCCCAGGGTCTCGTGCAGGGCGAAGCCGCTCGACTCGTGGCACATGTTGCTGCAGTCGGGCAGGTTGTTGGTGCCGTAGGCCCGGGCGAACAGCTGCAGGACGAAGGCGGCTTCGTTGCTGACCCGGCCCGAGGTGTAGAAGACCGCCTCGTCGGGACTGTCCAGGGCCTTGAGTTCCCCGGCGAGCAGTTCCAGGGCCTCGCGCCAGCCGATGGGTTCGTAGTGGTCGGAGCCGGGGCGCTTCACCATCGGTTCGGTGAGGCGGCCCTGCTGGTTCAGCCACAGGTCGGAGCGGCGGGCCAGTTCGGAGACCGGGTGCTCGCGGAAGAAGCCCGCGGTGACGCGCCGGGTCGTCGCCTCGTCGTTGATGTGCTTGGCGCCGTTCTCGCAGTACTCGTTGCGGTGCCGGTGCCCGGGTGCGGGGTCCGCCCAGGCGCAGCCCGGGCAGTCGATCCCGTCCACCTGGTTCATGGTCAGCAGGTCCACCGCGGTGTCCTTCGGGGACGTCTGCGCCAGGGAGTACTCCAGTGCGTGCACCACGGCGGGCACGCCCGCGGCCCAGGTCTTGGGCGGGGTGACGGTCAGGTCGTCCCGGGGTTCGTCCGCGGGCGGCTTCTTCATGGGGGGATCGCCTCTCCTTCGGTGTGTGCTCTGCCGTTCGTCGTGCTGTCGGGCGCCGCTCAGCCGACGGGCCAGACCGGCACCCGGCTGCGCGGCGGTTCCGCCTCCGCCGGCCGCACCTGACCGCCCCGGACGGTCCCGCGCCAGCCGCCGCCGGCCTCACCTCGCCGTTCGATGTACGCCTTGAAGTGCGCGAGTTCGCGTCGCAGGACGCGGCCGGCCGCTCCCGGGACCGCGGTGAGCGCGGCGGCGAGCCCGCGGGGCCCGGCCGACATCCGCACGGTCACCGCCGTGCCGCCCGACCCGGTGGACCGGAAGGTCACCTCGCCCCGGTGGCCGTGGCGCCGTCCGAGGGTGCGCCAGGTCAGGTGCGAGTCGGGCACCTGGTCCACGATCTCGGTCACGAACTCCCGGCGCAGGGGGCCGATGCCGACGACCCACAGCGTCACGGTGGGCCTGAGCTGTTCGACCCGCTTCACGCTCGTCATGAACCGCGGGAAGCACGCGAACTGGGTCCACTGGTCGTAGGCGGTGCGCACCGGTACGTCGATCTCGACGGTCTCCTCGACGGTGTTCATGCTCCGCTCGCCTCCGTGGACGGGACCGGGCCGGCCTTCTCGACCGTGCAGTGCAGGGAGTCCTCGACGACGTCGGCGACGATGGTGTCGCCGGGGTCCGCCTCGCCGCCCAGCAGCAGGTCGGCGACGCGGTTGTCCAGTTCGCTCTGGATGGTGCGCCGCAGCGGGCGGGCGCCGAACTCCGGCTGGTGGCCGTGGGCGATCAGCAGCTTCTTGGCCGCCTCCGTGACCTTCAGGGTCAGCCCCTGGGCGTGCACCCGTCGTTCGCTCTGCGCCAGCAGGTGGTCCACGATCCGCGAGAGGTCGTCCTGGGTGAGCCCGTGGAAGACGATGATCTCGTCGATGCGGTTGAGGAACTCCGGCAGGAACCGGCCCCGCAGCTCCTCCATCAGCTCGTCCTTGAGGTCGGACACGTCGCCCTTGTGGTCGAGGATGCGGTGGGCGCCGATGTTGGACGTCATGATGACCACGCAGTGCCGGAAGTCGACAGTGCGCCCCTGTCCGTCGGTGAGGCGGCCGTCGTCGAGGATCTGCAGCAGCGTGTTGAAGACGTCGGGGTGGGCCTTCTCCACCTCGTCGAACAGGACCACGCTGTAGGGCTGGCGGCGGACCTTCTCGGTGAGCTGGCCGGCCTCCTCGTAGCCGACGTATCCCGGGGGCGCGCCGACCAGACGCGCGACGGTGTGCTTCTCCTGGAACTCGCTCATGTCGAACCGGATCATGCGGTTCTCCTCGCCGAACAGCAGCTCGGCGAGGGTCTTGGCCAGCTCGGTCTTGCCGACGCCGGTGGGCCCGAGGAAGAGGAAGGAGCCCACGGGACGGTCGGGGTCGCCCATGCCGGCCCGGTTGCGGCGCACGGCCCGCGAGACGGCGGTGACCGCCTCGTCCTGGCCGACGATCCGGGCGTGCATCTCCTCCTCGAGCCTGAGCAGCCGCTCCTTCTCCCCGGCCGTCAGCTGGGACACCGGGATGCCGGTGCGGCGGGAGATCACGTCCGCGATGTCGTCGGCGGTGACGGAGACGACGCCCTCGCGGCGCTCCTCGATGCCCGCGAGCTCGCCCTCCGCCTCGGCGATCTCGCGTTTCAGCTCGCCCGCCCGGTCGTAGTCCTCGGCGGCGACTGCCTGCTCCTGCTCCCGGCGCAGCCGCGCGATGCGGTCCTCGCGGCTGACGACCTCGGTGGAGCGGCCGGCGCTGCGCAGCCGAACCCGTGCGCCCGCCTGGTCCATGACGTCGATCGCCTTGTCGGGCAGGAACCGGTCGCTGACGTAGCGGTCGGACAGCTCCGCCGCCGCGGTCAGGGCGCCGTCGGCGAAACGGACCTGGTGGTGCGCCTCGTAGGCGTCGCGCAGGCCCTCCAGGATCTGCACCGTCTCCTCGACGGTGGGCTCGGGGACCATCACGGGCTGGAAGCGGCGTTCGAGGGCCGCGTCCTTCTCGACGTACTTGCGGTACTCGTCGATGGTCGTCGCGCCCACCACGTGCAGCTCGCCGCGGGCGAGGGCGGGCTTGAGCATGTTCCCGGCGTCCATGGAGCCCTCTCCGGTGGCCCCGGCGCCGACGACGGTGTGCAGTTCGTCGATGAACAGGACGATCTCGCCGCGGGCCTGCTGGACGTCCTCGATGACCTTCTTGAGCCGTTCCTCGAACTGTCCCCGGTACTGCGCGCCCGCGACCATCGCGGACAGGTCGAGGGCGACGACTCGCTTGTCCTTCAGCGTGTTGGGGACCTCTCCGGCCACGATCCGCTGGGCCAGTCCCTCCACGATGGCGGTCTTGCCGACGCCGGGCTCGCCGATCAGCACCGGGTTGTTCTTGGAGCGCCGGGAGAGGATCTCGACGGTCTGCTCGATCTCCTCGGCCCGGCCGACCACGGGGTCGAGCTTCCCGGCCTTCGCCTCCTCGGTCAGGTCGCGTCCGTACTCGTCCAGCGTCGTGGCCGGTGCGCCGTCCGCGTCGCCGGGGCGCCCGTTGGCCCGTCCGGCCTGTTCGGTGAGGCCCTCCAGCCTGCCGGTGTCCTGTCCCTGCGCGCCCAGCAGCCGGGCCGCGCCCGTGTCGCCGTCCGCCAGGAGGGCGCCCAGGACGTGCTCGGGGCCGATGTAGGAGGCACCGGCCGCGCGGGAGCGGGCGTAGGCGGTGGCGAGGGTGCGTTTGGCGGCCGGGGTGAGGCCGGGCTCGGCGGAGGGCTCGCCCGCCTCGCGGGGCAGCACCTCGGCGACCCGGGAGGCGAGCGTGTCGGGGTCGGCCCCGGCCCGGGCGAGCAGTCCGCGCGAGGGCTCCACCTTCGTGGCCGCCCACAGCAGGTGTTCCGTGTCCAGGTCGGAGGTCCCGTCGTCCTGCGCCCGCCGTGCGGCCAGGGTGAGGAGTTCCTGCGCGGACTCGGTCAGCATCCGGCCGATCGGCACCCGCTGCACCGCCGGGGGCGAGGAGGACGGTGACGTACCGAAGAAGCGGTTCAGCAGTTCGCTGAACGGGTCGGACGGGCCGAATCCGAACGACGACATCGACATGACAGCTCCAGGAGCGGTGGGGAGTCGCTTCCACCGAAACCCCGCGCGGGCGCCTGCGCAAGCGGAGCGGAGGCGCCGTGCGCGGAGCCAGGGAGTGTACGTTCGTACGCACCGGCGGTAGGCTCCCGCGCATGACTGTGGACGTACTGCGCCGGCCCGCCCCGGCCGACCGGCGGGCTCGCGTGGCCGTCGCCGTGCTGTTCTTCACCAACGGGGCCCTGTTCGCCAACCTGTTGCCGAGGTATCCCCAGATCAAGGCGGACCTGGGCATCGACAACGCGGCCTACGGGCTTGCCGTGGCGGCGTTCCCGGCCGGCGCCATCGCGGCCGGGCTCGGGGCGGGAATCCTGGTCCGGCGGTTCGGCTCGGCGCGGGTGGCGGTCGGCGGCACGCTGCTGACCGGTGCGGGCATCCTCGCCGCCGGGCTCGCGCCCACGGTGGCGGTGTTCGCGGGGGCGCTGTTCCTGGCCGGGGCGATGGACGCGTTCACCGACGTCGCGCAGAACGCCCACGGGCTGCGGGTGCAGCGCCGTTACGGACGGTCCGTCATCAACTCCTTCCACGCCGTCTGGTCCATCGGTGCCGTCACCGGCGGCTCGATGGCCGCCGCCGCGATCGCGCTGGGTGTCCCGCGCGGGCCGCACCTGCTGTTCTCCGCCGCGGTGTTCGCGGTCGCGGCCTGCGTCGCGCTGCGCTACTGCCTGCCGGGCCCCGAGGGCGCGAGCGAATCCGCCGGGGAGGCGGGCACCGAGGACCGCGCGCCGTCGCCGGCCCGGGCACCGGCGAGGGGGCTGCGCACCGGCTGGGTGCTGGCCGCGCTCGTCCTCGTCGCCACGGCCGGCACCCTCGTCGAGGACGCGGGCATGTCCTGGGCCACCCTCTACCTCGCCGACTCGCTGCACGCGACCGCGGCGCTGGCCGCCTCCGGGTATGTCGCCCTGGTCGGCGCGCAGTTCGTCGGCCGCATCGTCGGCGACCGGCTCGTGGACCGCTTCGGCCAGCGCGCGGTGGCCCGCTCGGGCGCACTGATCGCCGGGGTCGGCATGGGCCTGGCGCTGGCCGTGCCGACGGTGCCCGGCACGGTCCTCGGGTTCGCCGCGGCCGGGTTCGGGGTGGCGACGCTGGTGCCGGCGGCGATGCACGACGCCGACGAACTGCCGGGCCTCAGGCCCGGAACGGGGCTGACCCTGGTCTCCTGGCTGATGCGGCTCGGCTTCCTGCTCTCCCCGCCGGTGGTGGGTCTGGTCGCCGACGCAACGAGCCTCAGGGCCGGGCTGCTGGTGGTGCCGCTCGCGGGACTGGTCGTCCTCGTGTGCGGCGGAGTGCTCCAGCCCCGGCGGCACTGAGCCGAAGGGTGGGCGACACACCGGGAATGTACGTTCGTACGCTTCGCGGGGTACGATCGGGCGCATGCCGACGGACCACTTCGCGGGCGACTCCCGCACGAACCTCGAACGCATGCTGGCGGGCGACCTCTACATCGCCGACGATCCGGAGATCGCCCGCAGGCAGCAGCGGGCCGTGCGGCTCGCCGCCCGCTACCAGGCGGCGTACGCGGAGGACGCGGAGGCCGCACGCCCCCTCCTCGCCGAGCTGCTCGGCTCGCTGGGCGCCGAGGCCCACGTCCGGCCGCCGCTGTACGTCGATTACGGCAGCAACATCACCGTCGGGGCGCGCACCTTCGTCAACTACAACCTGACGGCACTGGACGTCGCGGCGATCACCATCGGCGAGGACTGCCAGATCGGACCGAACGTCCAGTTGCTCACCCCCACGCACCCCCTGGAGCCCGGGCCCCGCCGGGACAAGCTGGAGGCCGCCCGGCCCATCGTCATCGGCGACAACGTCTGGCTCGGCGGGGGTGCGATCGTGCTGCCGGGCGTGACCGTCGGGGACGACTCCGTGATCGGCGCGGGCGCGGTCGTCACGAAGGACGTGCCGGCCGGCGTGGTGGCCGTCGGCAACCCCGCCCGCCCGGTGCGGAACCTGTAGGACCGCTCCCATGGCAACCGGACACACCGATCCGCAGCGGCGGGAGCGCATCCTCGACGCCACCCTCGACCTGATCGCCGAGGAGGGCATCGCCCGGGTCTCCCACCGGAAGATCGCCGCCCGCGCGGGGGTTCCGCTCGGCTCGATGACGTACCACTTCAGCGGCATCGACCACCTGCTGCGGGAGGCGTTCGGCCGGTTCACCGACCACATCGTCGCGGTGTTCGACGCACATCTCGGCGCCGCCGCCGACCGCGACCAGGCCCGTGAGGCGGTGGCCGACCTCGTGCACGAGCTGTCCGAGGACAGCCAGCGCGATCTGGTGCTCACCCAGGAGCTGTACACGCTCGCCGCACGCCAGCCCGCCTACCGGGAGCTGACCCACGAGTGGATGCGCCGCAGCCGCGTCCACCTGGAGAAGCACTTCGACCCGGACACGGCCCGCCAGCTCGACGCCCTCATCGAGGGCCTCACCCTGCACCGCGCCCTGGCCCGGGAACCGCACGGGCGGGCACTCACCGCGGAGGCCGTCGCCCGGGTCACCGCCACCGACCGGTCCGCACCGCGGGGTGGCGTCACCCCGTAGCGGACCCTTCGGCGGCCCGTGCGGCACGGTCCTGACCCCTGTGCCGCACGGGCACCCTCGTCAGCAGACGCCGTCGCCCGGCTTGGGGTTGCCCAGGCCGAACAGCGGGCGCAGCCTGAGGCCCACCCAGGTGCCGGCCAGCGCGAAGGCGCCCCACAGCCAGCCGCTGAGGCTGCCCGACGCGATGCCCGCCAGGTAGGCGCCGATGTTGCAGCCGCCGGCCAGCCGGGCGCCGATTCCCATCAGTACGCCGCCGAGCACCGCCGCGAGCGCGGTGCGCCAGGGAATGCCCCGGTGCAGCGCCCAGGTGCCGCCCAGCGAGGCGGCGACGGCCGCGCCGATCATGATGCCGATGTCGGTGAGGCTGGTCTTGTCGGCGAGCACGGGACCGGCCAGCATCTCCGCGTTGCCGGGCCGCTGCCACCAGGACCAGTTCTCGGGGTGGCCGCCGAGCGCGCCGACCAGCTCCGACCCCCAGAGACTGAAGGCGCTGGTGACGCCCCAGGCGCCGCCGGAGACCAGCAGGACGCCCGCGCCGAGCAGGGCCAGCGCCAGGGCGCCGGCGGCCAGCGGCCAGGAACCGCGCACGGCCCGGACGGCGGCCCGGCGCGCGGAGGGTACGGCGCCCAGTGGCGGCGGGTTGCGGCGGGCCTGCACACGGCGGCTGACCAGCACCACGAGGAGCAGCGCGGCGACGGTCACGCCCCAGGAGCCGAGCCACCCGATGTGCTCGGACAGCACGACGGGCTCCCAGGCCGGGAGGTCCTTCCACAGGTCGTACTGCCAGGCGGCGAGGGTGGCCCCCGCGACGAAGCCGCCGAGCGTCAGCACGATCGAGGTCTGCCCCGAGCCGACCGCGAAGAGGGTGCCCGAGGCGCAGGCGCCGCCGAGCTGCATGCCGACGGCGAAGAGCGCGGAACCGGCGAACAGCCCGACGCCGATCGGTCCGGCCGACGGCGCGGGCTGGGCGCCGAACAGGCCGGTCCCGGTGCCGATGAGCAGCGCGAACAGGGTGGCCGTGGTGCCGAGGAGCAGGGCGTGCGCCCGCAGCCCGGTGCCGTTGCCGACGGCGACGAGCTGCCGCCAGGCGGAGGTGAAGCCGAACCGGGAGTGGAAGAGGGCGACGCCCAGGCCGAGGCCGAGCAGGAGCAGCACGCCGGGCTTGGCGCCGTGCGCGGACCACACGTGGGCGGTGAGGGCGACGGCGAGCAGCCCGGAGACGACGAGCGGGGTCCGCCGTACCGGGGGCAGGGGCGGCGCCTCGGGACGCTCCGAGGAGGTGGGCGAGGGAGCGAACAGGAGGGCGGAGGCGCGCGGCGGCGCGGCCGGGGACGACCCGGCGGGGGGTGCGGTGGTCACGGAACAGTCTCCGGGGTGGTGTGCACGGGCGGCGGACGCTGGCGGACCGGCGGCGCGGGGCGCTCGGCCGGCCGGTGTTCAGCGGCGACAGAGGCCGTCGTCGACGCACCACGCCGAGGTCGCGAAGAGCGCGAGGCACAGCAGCGGAGCCGATGCATACATGCGTGCGAATATACGGAGGAGGCTGCTCCGGATGCCACGCCGTCTCGCCATGCGGATGGCGGGACGGCGTGGGGTCCGTGTCCACAGGCCGGTCAGAGGGTGCGCTCCAGGCGGTCGGCCATCAGCTGCACGAAGCGTGCGGGCTCCTTGGGCCGCCCGCCCTCGGCGAGCACCGCGAGGGCGTGCAGCAGTTCGGCGGTCTCGGTGAGTTCCGCGCGGTCCTGCCGGTCGGTCCAGGCCCGGTTCAGGGTCTTGACCAACTGGTGCTCGGGGTTGAGTTCGAGGATGCGCTTGGCGCTGGGAACCTCCTGCCCCATCGCCCGGTACATGTTCTCCAGGGCCGGTGTCAGCTCACCCGCGTCGGAGACGACGCAGGCCGGGGAGACGGTCAGGCGGTGGGAGAGGCGGACCTCCTTGACGTCCTCGCCCAGGTGCTCGCTCATCCAGCCGAGCAGCCCGGCGTACTCCTCGCCCTGCTTCTCCTTCTCGGCGTCGCTCTTGTCGTCCTCGGTGCCGGAGAGGTCGATCTCGCCCTTGGCCACCGAGCGCAGCGTCTTGCCCTCGTACTCCCCTACCGCGTCGACCCAGACCTCGTCGACGGCGTCGGTGAGCAGGAGGACCTCGACGCCCTTGGCCCGGAACGCCTCCATGTGCGGGGAGTTCTCGATGGCGGCGCGGGACTCGCCCGTCATGTAGTAGATGTCGTCCTGCCCCTCCTTCATCCGCTCCACGTAGTCCTTGAGCGAGGTCGGCTCGTCGGCGTCGTGGGTGGAGGCGAACGAGCAGGCGGCGAGGATCGCGTCCTGGTTCTCGGAGTCGGTCACCAGGCCTTCCTTCAGCACCGCGCCGAACTCGCGCCAGAACGTGGCGTAGCGCTCCGGCGCCGACGTCCTGAGGTCCTTGACCGTGGAGAGGACCTTCTTGGTCAGGCGGCGCTGGATCATACGGATGTGGCGGTCCTGCTGGAGGATCTCGCGGGAGACGTTGAGCGAGAGGTCCTGTGCGTCGACCACGCCCTTGACGAAGCGGAGGTAGGGCGGCAGCAGTTCCTCGCAGTCGTCCATGATGAAGACGCGCTTCACGTAGAGCTGGACCCCGCGCCGGTAGCCCTGGGTGAACAGGTCGTGCGGGGCGTGCGAGGGCACGAAGAGCAGCGCCTGGTACTCGAAGGTGCCCTCCGCCTGGAGCCGGATGGTCTCCAGCGGGTCGCGCCAGTCGTGGCCGATGTGCTTGTACAGCTCGTGGTACTCGTCGTCGGACACCTCGTCGCGCGGGCGCGCCCACAGGGCCTTCATCGAGTTGAGCGTCTCGGCCTCGCGGGCCTCCGCGCCGTCGCCCTCCTCGCCGGGCTCGGGCAGCAGGCGGACCGGCCAGGTGATGAAGTCCGAGTACCGCTTGACGATCTCCTTGATCTTCCAGGCGGAGGTGTAGTCGTGGAGCTGGTTCTCGGCGTCGGCGGGCTTGAGGTGCAGGGTGACGGCGGTCCCCTGCGGGAGGCCGTCGACCCGTTCGAGGGTGTAGGTCCCCTCGCCCTTGGAGGTCCAGCGGGTGCCCTCGCTCTCGCCGGCGTGCCGGGTGACCAGGGTGACCTCGTCCGCGACCATGAAGCCCGAGTAGAAGCCGACGCCGAACTGGCCGATGAGCCCGTCGGCCCCGGCCCCGGCCCCGTCCTGGGCCTCGCGCAGTTCCTGCAGGAACTTGGCGGTGCCCGAGTTGGCGATCGTGCCGATCAGGCGGGTGACCTCGTCGTACGACATGCCGATGCCGTTGTCCCGCACGGTCAGGGTGCGGGCGTCCTTGTCGACCTCCAGCTCGATGTGCAGGTCGCTCACGTCGGCGTCGGGCACGTCGCCGCGCAGGGCGGCGAGGCGCAGCTTGTCCAGCGCGTCGGAGGCGTTGGAGACGAGCTCGCGCAGGAAGACATCCTTGTTCGAGTAGACGGAGTGAATCATCAGCTTGAGAAGCTGACGCGCCTCTACCTGGAA
This sequence comes from Streptomyces sp. NRRL F-5650, assembly GCF_000721365.1. Taxonomy (NCBI): domain Bacteria; kingdom Bacillati; phylum Actinomycetota; class Actinomycetes; order Kitasatosporales; family Streptomycetaceae; genus Streptomyces; species Streptomyces sp. NRRL F-5650. Next base: position 28,993 of record NZ_JOGV01000054.1, read on the forward strand.
CTCAAACGTTTCGGTCGTCATGGCTGGTGAGTACCTCACAGGTCCGTCGTACGACTGGGCGGGAGCCACTTTAGAACAGCCCCGGGGCACCGCTGCAGTGGTCGTCCGCGCCCTCGACCCGGAGCCCGGCGGCCTCTGCCCGCCGTTGCGTCGGGGCCCCGGGCGGGTTCACCCGCAGCGCGCGCTCGTCGTTGCCCGCCCCGGACGGCACCTGAACGGGGAGTCGGCGTACGACCACTTCGGGTCGAGGGGCGTGCACCCCTGCCGCTCCGACTCCGCCGCCAGGGCCACGGCCGACCGGGCGGACGGGCGGAGGGAGGGAGCCGTCAGGCCGCCTCGGCGAGTTCGGCGCGCATCGCGGTCGCCTTCTGCAGCAGGCCGCGCATGACGACGGTGAGCATGGCGAACGCGGCTCCGGCCCCGACGCAGGTGACCGCGGCACCGAGCGCGCCGAGCGCCTGCATGCCGTCGTCGGGGGAAGGGATCTCCGCCACGGCCAGGTGCACGGCGGTGCCGAGCGCCAGCAGCGTGGCCACGACCGTGGCCGCGATGACGACGTCGACCCAGCGGAAGGCCCGGCGGGTGAAGACGGCGTCCCGCTCGACCATGCCGAGCAGCATCCACACCGCGCCGAGCACGACCTGGACGCAGGCGACCCCGGCGATCGCGACCGCCGCATAGGGCACGGCGAAGGGCTCGTAGGGCGGGAAGCGGTCGACCTCGTCCGCCGCCGTCGAGGGGATGACGACGAACTGGCCGAAGAGTCCGAGCAGGATCGCCGAGGCTGCGCCGACCCTGAGTGCGGCGATGATCAAACGGTGCATGCGTCGATCTTCGACGGGAGCCGGCCGGGAATCAATCGGCTCGGCCGAAGAGAGGGCGCCTCCGGCGACCGGGACGGCCCGGCGTCCGCGAGAAGTTCCGTCACCACCGTTGACGCCGAGTCAGCGGCCCTGCACATTACTTAAAAGTAGAACCGTCCGGTAACCCCGCCGCACCCGTTCGACCACCCCGCCACACCCCTCCCGCAGACCGCCGCCCTCCCGAAGAAGAGAGAGCACATGCCGAAGCACGCCCTTCGCCGTGTCATGACCGCGACAATCACCGCTGTCGGCGCACTCGCCCTCGGTCTCACGGACGCCACCGCCCACGCCGCGCCCGCCACCCTCGACTACGTGGCCCTCGGCGACAGTTACAGCGCCGGATCGGGTGTTCTGCCCGTCGACCTCACCAGCCCGCTCTGTCTGCGCTCGACGGCCAACTACCCCCACGTCGTCGCGAAGGCGACCGGCGCCCGCCTCAAGGACGTCACCTGCGGCGGCGCCCGGACCACCGACTTCACGCAGGCCCAGTACCCGGGCACGCCCCCGCAGTTGGACGCGCTCGGCGCCGGCACGGACCTGGTCACGCTCACCATCGGCGGCAACGACAACGGCACGTTCATCAACGCCATCACGGCCTGCGGCACGGCGGGCGTCCTCAGCGGCGGCAAGGGCAGCCCCTGCAAGGACAAGCACGGCACGTCCTTCGACGACGAGATCGAGGCCAACACCTATCCCGCGCTCAAGGCTGCCCTGCGGGCGGTGCGCGCCAAGGCGCCGGAGGCCCGGGTGGCGGCCCTCGGCTACCCGTGGATCACCCCGGCCGCCGCCGACCCGTCCTGCTTCGTGAAGCTGCCCCTCGCCGCCGGTGACGTGCCCTACCTGCGCGCCATCCAGACGCACCTGAACGACGCGGTCCGGCGGGCGGCCGAGGAGACCGGCGCCACGTACGTCGACTTCTCCGAAGCCTCCGACGGGCACGACGCCTGCGCGGCCCCCGGCACCCGTTGGATCGAACCGCTGCTGTTCGGGAGCAACCTCGTGCCCGTCCACCCCAACGCCCTGGGCGAGCGGCGCATGGCCGAGCACACGATGAGCGTCCTGGGCCTGGGCTGACCCCGGCACTCCCACGCGTACGCTCGTCCCGTGCCGTCCTCCCGCCTGCGCCGCGTCGCCGTCCTCGTGCTCGAGGGCGCGAAACCTCTCGACGTCGGCATCCCGGCGCAGGTATTCACGACGCGCGCCAGCATGCCGTACGAGGTCCGGGTGTGCGGCGCGGCTGAGGGCCTGGTGACCGGCGGCGACGGCCTGTCGTACCACGTCGCCCACGGCCTCGGCGCCCTGGCCTGGGCCGACGTGGTCTTCCTGCCCGGTTACCGCGCGCCCGACGTCGACGATCCGCCACCGGCCGTCGTCGACGCGCTCAGGGCGGCCCACGACGGCGGCGCCCGCCTCGCCGCCATCTCCACCGGGGCCTTCGCGCTGGCCGCCACCGGCCTGCTCGACGGCAGGCGGGCCACCACCCACTGGCACTACACGCGGGCCCTCGCGGCGAAGCACCCGCGCGTACGGGTCGACGAGAACGTGCTGTTCGTGGACGAGGGCAGCGTCCTCACCTCCGCGGGCGCCGCCTCCGGCATCGACCTGTGCCTGCACATCCTGCGCGGCGACCTCGGGGTGGCCGCGTCGAACCACGCGGCCCGGCGCCTGGTGGCGGCCCCCTACCGCAGCGGCGGCCAGGCCCAGTACGTGCCGCGCAGCGTGCCCGAGCCCCTGGGCGAGCGCTTCGCCGCCACCCGCGAGTGGGCACTGCGCCGGCTCGGGGAGCCACTCACCCTGGAGACCCTGGCCCGGCACGCGGCCGTCTCCCCGCGCACCCTCTCCCGGCGCTTCGTGGAGGACACCGGGTACACCCCGATGCAGTGGATCATGCGGGCCCGCATCGACATGGCCCGCGAGCTGCTCGAACGCTCGGAGCGCGGCGTCGAGCAGATCGCCGCCGACGTGGGGCTCGGCACCGGCGCCAACCTGCGGATGCACTTCCAGCGCATCCTCGGCACCACCCCCAGCGAGTACCGGCGCACCTTCGCCCGCGGCGAGTAGACGCGCGCCGCCCGTGTGGCGTGATCCTTGCGAACCGTGGCACTCGCGCCGCTGCCGACCCCGGACGGCGTGCGCGAGCCTGGTGACGAAGGACATGGTGGCGAACGAAGGGACACACCACTCATGACTCGCATCGGCATCAACGGTTTCGGCCGCATCGGGCGCAACGTGCTGCGCGCGCTGCTGGAGCGCGACACGAAACTGGAGGTCGTCGCCGTCAACGACCTCACGGAGCCCGCCACCCTGGCCCGCCTGCTCGCCTTCGACTCCACGGCCGGCCGGCTCGGCCGCCCGGTGACCGTCGACGGCGACACCCTGGTCGTCGACGGGCAGCGCATCAAGGTCCTCGCCGAGCGCGATCCTGCCCGGCTTCCCTGGGCCGAGCTGGGCGTCGACCTCGTGCTGGAGTCGACCGGCCGCTTCACGTCGGCCGACGCGGCCCGCGCCCACCTCACCGCGGGCGCGCGCAAGGTCCTGGTCAGCGCCCCGTCGAGCGGTGCCGACGTGACGCTCGCCTACGGCGTGAACACCGACGCCTACGACCCGGCGGCCCACACGATCGTCTCCAACGCCTCCTGCACCACCAACGCCCTCGCGCCGCTGGCCGCGGTGCTGGACGAGCTGGCCGGCATCGAGCACGGGTTCATGACGACGGTGCACGCCTACACGCAGGAGCAGAACCTCCAGGACGGCCCGCACCGCGACGCGCGCCGCGCCCGCGCCGCCGGCGTGAACATCGTGCCGACCACCACGGGCGCCGCCAAGGCGATCGGCCTCGTCCTGCCGGGTCTCGACGGCAAGCTTTCGGGCGACTCGATCCGCGTGCCGGTCCCGGTGGGCTCGATCGTCGAGCTGAACACCACCGTCGCCCGCGACGTGACGCGCGAGGACGTGCTCGCCGCCTACCGTGCCGCCGCCGACGGGCCGCTCGCCGGGGTGCTGGAGTACTCGGAGGACCCGCTGGTCTCCTCCGACATCACGGGCAACCCGGCCTCGTCGATCTTCGACTCGGCCCTGACCCGCGTCGACGGCCGGCACGTCAAGGTGGTCGCCTGGTACGACAACGAGTGGGGCTTCTCCAACCGCGTGATCGACACCCTCGCGCTGCTCGCCGCGCGCTGAACGGGAAGCCGGTTCGGCATCACCGGGGGTCACACGTCACAATGGTGCGATGAGCAATTCCAAGGTTTACTTCGACATCGACATCGACGGCCAGGATGCGGGCCGCATCGTCTTCGAACTCTTCGAGGACGTCACCCCCAAGACCGCCAAGAACTTCATCGAGCTGGCGACCGGCGAGCACGGCTTCGGCTACGCCGGTTCTCCGTTCCACCGCGTGATCCCGCAGTTCATGCTCCAGGGCGGCGACTTCACCGAGGGCAACGGCACCGGGGGCAAGAGCATCTACGGCGCGAAGTTCGAGGACGAGAACTTCCAGCTCAAGCACACCGGCCCGTACCTGCTCTCGATGGCCAACGCGGGGCCGAACACCAACGGCTCGCAGTTCTTCATCACCACGGTGGCCACCCCGTGGCTGGACGGCAAGCACGTCGTCTTCGGCAAGGTCGTCGAGGGCACGGACGTCGTCGACAAGGTCGAGGGCTACGGCTCCTCGCCGACGGGCAAGACCTCCGCGAAGATCACGGTGCGCGCCTCCGGCAAGCTGTAAAGCGCGGGTCGGCCCCGCCAGGACCTGAGGACAGGGGGCCCGCCGCACACGGTGCGGCGGGCCCCCTTCCGTTTCGTCTGGTGGGGTGCGCCGGGTGGTGCGACGCTGGGGTGGAGGAGCGTCCGAGGAAGGCAACCCCGGGAGGACCCATGGGACGGGACGTCCCGGCGCTGGTCTTCACCCGCGAGGACCGCCGCCGGTACCGCATCAAGATGCAGGAGTGCCTCGACGCCTTCGCGCAGATGCTGCGCGAGTCCCGCTTCGAGACCGAGCGTCCCCAGGTCGGCCTGGAGATCGAACTGAACCTGGTCGACGACCGGGGCGAACCGGCCATGCGCAACAGCGACGCCCTCGAAGCGATCGCGGACCCGGCCTGGTCCACCGAGCTGGGCCGCTTCAACCTGGAGATCAACATCCCTCCCCGGCAGCTCACGGCGGGCGGCCCCGACGCCTGGGAGACCGAGATCCGGGCCGCCCTCAACCACGCCGAGGACCGTGCCGCGTCGGTCGGCGCCCACCTGATCATGGTCGGCACCCTGCCCACCCTGCGCCAGTCGGACGTGGGCGAGGCCGCCCTGTCGGAGAACCCGCGCTACCGGCTGCTCAACGACCAGGTGTTCGCAGCCCGGGGCGAGGACCTGCACATCGAGGTGGACGGCGTCGACCGCCTGCGGACCTACGCGGACACCATCACGCCCGAGGCCGCCTGCACGAGCACGCAGTTCCACCTCCAGGTCGCGCCGGAGGAGTTCCCCGACTACTGGAACGCCGCACAGGCCGTCGCCGGTGTCCAGGTCGCCCTCGCGGCCAACTCCCCCTTCCTGCTCGGCAAGGAGCTGTGGCACGAGAGCCGCATCCCCCTGTTCGAGCAGGCCACCGACACCCGGCCGCAGGAGATCAAGGCCCAGGGGGTCAGGCCGCGGGTCTGGTTCGGTGAGCGGTGGATCAACAGCGTCTTCGACCTGTTCGAGGAGAACCTGCGCTACTTCCCGGCGCTGCTGCCGCTGTGCGACGAGCAGGACCCCGCCGAGACCCTCGACCGCGGGGACGTCCCGGAACTGGGCGAGCTCACCCTCCACAACGGCACCATCTACCGCTGGAACCGGCCCGTCTACGCCGTCGCCCACGACAAGCCGCACGTCCGCGTGGAGAACCGGGTCCTGCCGGCCGGCCCGACCGTCGCCGACACCCTCGCCAACGGCGCCTTCTACTACGGACTCACCCGGGCCCTGGTGGAGGAGGAGCGGCCGGTGTGGTCCCGGATGTCCTTCTCGGTCGCCGAGGACAACCTGCACACCGCCGCCCGGCACGGCATGGAGGCCCACCTGTACTGGCCCGGCGCGGGCGAGGTGACCGTGCCCGAACTGGTCCTGCGCCGGCTGCTGCCGCTGGCGCACCGGGGCCTGGAGCTGTCGGGCATGGACTCCGCCTGGCGCGAGCCCCTGCTCGGCATCATCGAGCAGCGCTGCGTCACCGGCCGCAACGGCGCGGTCTGGCAGAAGGAGATGTTCCACCACATCGACGCCGGGGCCCGGCCCGGCCGCCACGAGGCGCTGCGCCGGATGACCCAGCAGTACATGGACTACATGCACCTCAACGCCCCGGTCCACACCTGGCCGGTCGACTGACGTCCGGGGCGCCGCAGACCACTGGGGAGGCGGACGGAGCGATGTGCCGATGGCTCGCCTACTCGGGGACGCCGGTCCTGCTGGAGTCCCTGCTGTACCAGCCCGAACACTCACTCATCGACCAGAGCCTGCACGCCCGCATGGGCGTCGAGACGACGAACGGGGACGGGTTCGGCGTCGGCTGGTTCGGACCGGAAATGGCCACCCCCGCGATCGTCCGGGAGATCGGGCCGGCCTGGAGCAACCGCAACCTGCGGGAGATCGCGAGCCATGTCCGCTCCCCGCTGTTCTTCGCGCACATACGGGCCTCCACGGGCAGTGCGGTGCAGCAGACCAACTGCCATCCCTTCCGCCACGGCCGCTGGATGTGGATGCACAACGGCGCGATCGACGGGTTCCACCGGCTGCGCCGGGACCTCGCCCTGGCCGTCGACCCGCAGCTCTACCTCGACATCGAGGGCTCGACGGACTCCGAGATGATGTTCTACCTGGCGCTCACCCTCGGTCTGGAGGAGGACCCGCCCTCGGCCGTGGCCCGCATGGCGGGCCTGGTGGAGGAGATCGGCCACGAGCACGGCGTGGGGTTCCCGCTGCAGATGACCGTCGCCGTGACCGACGGCCGGCGGCTGTGGGCCTTCCGCTACTCCAGCCAGGGCCGGTCGCGCTCGCTCTACTACAGCAGCCGGGTGGAGAGCCTGCGCGCGCTCCACCCGGACCTGCCCTTCCTGAAGGACGCCTCCGACGACAGCCGCCTCATCGTCTCGGAACCGCTGGGCGACCTGCCCGGCGCGTGGAACAAGGTGCCCGAGAGCAGCTACGGGGTGGTCCAGCCGGAGGGCGACGAGCTGCGCCCCTTCGTTCCCCGCCGTCCCTGACCCCGTTGACAGGGACGGGAGAAGATCACACAATCGGTCCCATGACCACATACCGGTTCGGCACCATCGCGGAGTGTCCCCGCGTGCCCGAGCGCACCGGATGTGAGCGTTCCGGCCTCTGACGGCCCTCTTTCCACCGACCGCCCGACGCCCCGTCGCGTCGTAGCCCGTCGGCCCCCTCCGCGGCCCACCGCCCGGAGCATCCGTCACACCCCCCATGTCACCGGCCGGCCGGTGGCGCCTCGCGCGCCGCCCCGCCCGCCGGACTTCCACGCGTACCCGTCACCCGAGGAGAGGACTCCCATGACCGTCACGGCCACCGGCCCGAGCACCGTCCTGCGCGAAGCACGTATCCCGGGGGACGGGCTGTACGAGGGCCGGCGCGTCCTGCGCCGCCTGCCCGAGGGGTGGGAGGAGCGGCCCTGCACCCGTTTCGAGGTGGTCCCGCAGACGCGCACCATCGGCGCCGAGATCCGCGGCGTCGACCTCTCCCGTCCGCTCGCTCCCGCGCTGCGGGAGGAGCTGAACCGCGCCCTGCTGGAGTGGAAGGTGCTGTTCTTCCGGGCCCAGCACCTCACCTCCGCTCAGCAGCGCGACTTCGCCCGCAACTGGGGGGAGCTGGAGACCAATCCCCTGCTCGCCGCGGGTTCGAGCGACGACGTCGTCCGGTTCGACAAGGGTGCCGGGGCCGCACCCACGTACGAGAACGTGTGGCACACCGACGTCACCTTCCGCGAGCGGCCCGCGCTCGGCGCGGTGCTCCAGCTCCGGGAGGTGCCGCCGTTCGGCGGGGACACCCTGTGGGCGGACATGGCCGCGGCCTACGACAACCTGCCCCGCGAGGTGAAGGACCGCGTCGACGGCGCCCGCGCGGTGCACGACTTCATCCCGGGCTTCGCGCGGTTCTACGGACCCGAGCGGCTGCTGCCGTACCAGGACCTGTTCCCGCCGGTGGAGCACCCGGTCGTGCGCACGCATCCGGAGACGGGTCGGCGCATGCTGTTCGTCAACACGTCCTTCACCACGCACATCATCGGCATGGACCGCGAGGAGAGCGACCGCCTGCTGCGCTTCCTCTTCCAGCAGGCGCACGTGCCCGAGTACCAGGTGCGCTGGCGCTGGCAGGCCGGCGACGTCGCCTTCTGGGACAACCGCGCCACCCAGCACTACGCCGTCGGTGACTACGGCTCCGGGCGGCGGGTCGCCGAACGCGTCGCCGTCGCGGGCGACCGGCCCTTCTGAGCCGGGGCCGGTCGCGGGCCACGGGGCCGGAGGCGGGGCCTCCCCCCTCCGGCCCCGCACCGGTTTACTGTTCCTGCGCCTCCTCGATGGCCGCGGGGCGCAGTTGCGCGGCGCGGATGCGCGAGACGTCCAGCTTCTCGCTCCGGTCGAAGCGGTAGACGCCGTTCTGCTCCTGGAAGACGTCGGTCAGTTGCGTGTAGCAGTAGCCGAACATGTGCCGGTCGCCGAGCAGGACCCCGGTCAGGCCGCTGAACCGCTCGTGGAACTCGTCCTCGTTGCGCACCCGTTCCCCGTAGCCCCAGGAGACGGTGCGGTCCTCGCCGGAGAGGTCGGCCGCGGCCTCCGGGTCCCACCAGATGCCGCCGAACTCGCTGACGAAGTACGGCTGTCCCCGGTAGGGCCGGGAGTAGGGGGCGCCGCTCTCGTGGGCGTTGACGAACGGCGCGTCCTCGGCGAGGCCGGACATCAGCTCCCGGAAGGCGGCGGGGTCCTGCTCGTAGTTGTGGGAGTCGTAGACGTCGGTCTCGGCGACGCGGTGGGCGTAGCCGGAGGCGTCCACGACCGGACGGGTGGTGTCCATGGCTTTGGTGGCCAGGAACATCGCGCGGGTCACGTCGTCGAGCTGGGTGATCCGGTCGTGCAGCTTCTGGTAGGTCTCGTTGAGCGGGCACCAGCCGATGACCGAGGGGTGCGAGTAGTCGCGCTCCAGCGCCTCCAGCCACTGGGCGACGTAGGAGGCGTCGGGCTTCTGGTTGTCGCCCGAGGAGCCGCCGGTCTCGCAGCCCCAGTCGCCGAACTCGCCCCAGACCAGGTAGCCGAGGCGGTCGGCGTGGTAAAGGAAGCGCTCCTCGAAGACCTTCTGGTGCAGCCGGGCGCCGTTGAACCCGGCCGCCATGGCCAGCTCGATGTCCTTGGCCAGGGCCTCGTCGGTGGGGGCGGTCATCAGGCCGTCCGGGTACCAGCCCTGGTCGAGGACGAGGCGCTGGAAGACGGGGCGGCCGTTGAGCAGGACGGCCTTGCCGCGCAGGCCCACGGCGCGCAGACCGGCGTAGCTCCCGGCGCTGTCGACCACCTGCCCGGCGGCGTCGAGGAGTTCGAGGCGCAGGTCGTACAGGTGCGGGTCCCCCGGGCCCCATGCGCGCCGCCGGTCGTCCGGCACCGGCAGGTGCAGGCGCGGGGCGAGGTCGAGGTCGGCGCGGGCCTCGGCGCGGCTCACCTCGCCGTCGGCGTCGCTGAGGACGGCGCGCACCCGGTGCCCGGGGCGGTTGCCGGACAGGGGCAGTTCGAGGTGGAAGGCGGAACCGGCGAGGTCCGGGGTGATCCGGGGACGGCGCAGGTGCGTGTCGGGGACGGGCTCCAGCCAGACGGTCTGCCAGATGCCGGTGACGCGCGTGTAGTTGCAGTCGTGGTTGGCGTACTGGATCGCCTGCTTGCCGCGCGCCTGCGGGCCGGACTTGGGGTCGCGGGCCCGGACGGTGATCACGACCTCCTCCCCCGCGCCGGCGATGTCGCCGAGGTCGGCGGTGAAGGGGGTGAAGCCGCCGCGGTGCCGGGCGACCTCCTCGCCGTTCGCCCACACGGTGGTGTCGTGGTCGACGGCGCCGAAGTGCAGCAGGACGCGCCGTCCGGACCAGGCGGCGGGCAGGGTGACGGCCCGCCGGTACCAGACGGCCTCCAGGAAGTCGGTGTCGCCGATGCCGGACAGCTCGGACTCGGGCGGGAAGGGGACGAGGATCTCCCCGCGCAGCTCGCGGTCGAGCAGACCGCGTTCGAGGCCGCTGTCCCCCCGGTCGGTCTCGAACTGCCAGGCGCCGTTCAGGTTGAGCCAGTCGCGGCGCACGAACTGCGGACGCGGGTACTCCGGGCGCGGTACGGAGTGAGTGGGCACACATGCTCCAGTCGATCGGTGGGCCGGACGCGCGAGCGCCGGGCCCGTGGGTGCGGCTGTACAGGTTCAGGAACCGCCGAGGCCGGTGGTGGCGACGGAGTTGACGATGCGGCGCTGGAAGAGGAGGAAGACCACGATCAGCGGCAGCGCGGCCAGCAGCGCGGAGGCCATGGACTGCGCGTACTGGATGCCGTAGGCGTCCTTCACGGTGGCCAGGCCCACCGGGAGGGTCATCAGGTCCGGGTCGTTGGTGACGATGAACGGCCACATGAAGTTGTTCCAGGCGCCGATGAAGACGAAGATCGCGACCGCGGCCACGATCGGCCGTGACAACGGCAGGACGACCGACCGGAAGACCCGGAACTCGGAGGCGCCGTCGATGCGGGCCGCCTCCTCCAGCTCCTTGGGGATGGCGTCGAAGAACCGCTTGAGGATGAACACCATCATCGGCGCGACGACTTGGGGCAGGATGACGGCCGCGTAGGTGTCGACCAGGTTGAACAGGGTCATCTGGTCGAACAGCGGCACGACGAGCAACTGCGGCGGGACCATGATGGCGGCCACGGTGACGGCCAGCAGCGCACGGCGGCCGCGGAAGGTGCCGCGGGAGAAGCCGTACGCCGCGAGGGTGGAGACCACGACGGTGACGAGCGTGACCAGGGCGGAGATCAGCAGGCTGTTGAAGGCCCAGACGGTGACGTTGCCGCGTTCCAGTATCCGCTGGTAGGCGTCCAGGGTGAAGGCGCCCTTGAGCGGGGACAGTCCGGGGGTGTTGATGTCCTCCTCGCTCTGCACCGAGGTCAGGACGGCCCACACGAACGGCAGCAGCCAGACGACGGCGAGGACGACGAGCGCGGTCCCGGCCAGGACGCGGGGCAGCCGGCCGTGGCCGAGGAGCAGGGGGGAGCCGGCCGTCTCGCGGGGTGGGCGGCGCCGGGTGCGCAGGGGCGTGGCGGTTGCGGACACGGTCAGTCCTCCCGGCGGAAGAGACGGAGCTGCACGAGCGAGACGAGGACGATCAGGGCGAAGAACAGGTAGGAGACGGCGGAGGCGTAGCCGAGGCGGTAGCCGGTGAAGCCCACGTCGTAGACGTACTCCAGGACCGGCCGGGTGGAGCCGTTGGGCCCGCCCTTGGTGAGGATGTAGATCTGGTCGAAGACCTTGAGCGAGGCCAGCACCTGGAGCATGGCCACCAGGCCGGTGGTCCTGCGCAGTTGGGGCAGGGTGATGGACCACAGGCGGCGCCAGGCCCCGGCACCGTCGAGTGCCGCGGCCTCGTCGAAGGTCGTGGGCAGGGACTGGAGCGCGGCGAGGTAGAGGAGGAAGTTGAAGCCGACCGTCCACCACACGGTGAGCGCGGCCACGGACCACATGGCGACGGACTCGTCGGACAGCCAGCCGACCGGAGCGATGCCGAAGGTGTCGAGGAGTTGGTTGGCCATGCCCAGTTCGGGCTGGTAGAGCCAGGTCCAGATCATGGTCACGACGGTCACGGGCAGCAGGTAGGGCGCGAAGAAGGACAGGCGCCACGCCCACTGCCCGGCGAGTCCGCTGTGTACCAGCAGGGCCATCGCGAGCGCGACCACCACGAGCGGGACGCTGGAGACGACGGTGAAGAAGACGGTGTTGCCGAGGCTGCTCCACACGTCCGGGTCGCCGAACGCCTCGGTGTAGTTGTCGAGGCCGACGAAGTGCGTGTCGCGCAGGGCGAGTGAGCTGTCGGTGAAGCTCATCCAGATCCCCTGCACGATCGGCCAGACCATGAAGAGGGCGAACACGAGCAGGAACGGCAGGACGAACACGAGTCCCTTGCCGGTGCGTATGCGGCCCAGGGCGGTACGGCGGCTGCTCGCGGGGACGGCGGGCGACTGGGTCCGGTCCTCGGTGCCGAGGGGTGCGGTGGTGGTCACGTCGGTCACTCCTTTCGCTGGTCAGGCCACCGGGTTGGGCTGCCGCAGCAGCGTGTCCGCCTCGCGGACCATCTGCCGCACCGCCTTCTCGGGGGTGGTGTTGCCCAGCAGGGCCGACTGGAGCGGCTGGCACATCCGGTTCTGGAAGTTCGAACCGGCGCCCGCGAACCAGTTGGGCGGGTCGAGCACCGCCACCTTCGCGGCGTCGGCGTAGGAGGACTGGGGGTCGAGCGCCGCGTACCCCGGCTCCGCGAGGACGGGCCGGTAGGCGGGGATGTGGCCGGCGCTCGCCCAGGTGAGGCTCTGCTTGAGGATCTGCGCGACGTAGCGGTGGGCCTCTCGGCGCCGGGCCGGGTCGGGGCTGTCCTGGTGCGGGAGGATGAAGCTGTGGCTGTCCGTGTAGACGGCCGGCTTGTCGAAGACCTGCGGGAAGGGTGCGGCGCCCAGGTCGATGCGGGACTTCTTGAGTGTCGGCAGCTCCCACTCGCCGAGCATGGCCATGCCGCCGCGGCCGTTGGTGAAGGCGGCCACCGAACCGTAGTAGTCGAGGTTGTTGGGGTTGGTCCGGCCGTCGAAGAGCCGGGTCATGAAGGTGACCACGCGTACGGCCGCATCGATGTCGATCTCCGCGGGGCCGCCGTCCGGCAGGGTGAACTCGGCCCCGGTCTGCGCGTAGAGCCCGGCGAACAGGCGCCAGGTCTGTGCCGTGTCGGTGACGTGGCCGAAGAGGATGCCCGCCGCCCCGGTCGCCTCGGCCAGGGCCCTGCCCGCCTCCAGCAGGGCTTCGGGCGAGCCCATGGGGGCCAGTTCGCCGGAGGTGTCCAGGAGTCCGGCCTTCTCGGCGGCCTTCTTGTCGTAGAACACGATGAAGGGGTGGACGTCCAGCGGGATCGCGTAGACGGTCCCCTCGTGCTGGGTGCGCGACCACACGGCCGGGGCGAAGTCCTGGTCGGTGACGCCGTACTCGGCGAGCAGGTCCAGGTCGAAGGCGTCCACCAGGCCGCCGGGTGCGTAGCCCGCGAGCCGGGACAGGTGCATGGCGGCGACGTCGGAGGCCCGTCCGCCGGCCGCGGACATGGCGAGCTTCGTGTAGTACGACGGGCCCCAGTCCAGGATGGTCCGGTCGACGTCGAAGCCCTCGGCTCCCCCGGCCCCCTTGGAGACGGCCTCGATCATGTCGTCCATCAGCATGCCGTCGCCGCCCTGGAAGAGGTCCCAGACGCTCAGCGAGGAGGCCCCGGAGGCCGAGGCCGGTGAGGCGCAGCCGGACAGCGGGCCCGCGGCGAGCAGAGCTCCGGCCCCGCCCAGGGCGTTGCGCAGCAACCGGCGGCGGCTGGGGCGGCGGACCGGGTCGGTCACGGCCGGCACCCCCTGGGCAGGCAAACGGGAACTCATCGCGGACCTTTCGACGGCCGGATCGCTCATGCGGTGGCTAGTTTTTACATCGATGTACATCGACTGTAAAGAGCTGGGCGGCCGCGGACCCCACCGAAGCCCCGCCCTGCCGGGACATAGACTCGGGCAGCGCAAAAGAGGCAGGGAGGTCTCGGTGGCACGGCCCAGGATCAAGGACGTCGCACGTCACGCGGGCGTTTCGGAGAAGACGGTGTCGAATGTCATCAACGACTACGCCCATGTCTCGGACCGGACCAGGCAGGTGGTGCGCGAGGCGATCGAACACCTCGGCTACCGGGTGAATCTGGCCGGCCGTCATCTGCGCAAGGGCAGAACCGGCATCATCGCGCTCGTCGTTCCGGAGCTGGACGTGCCGTACTTCGCCGAGCTGGCCCGGCACGTCGTCCGCGAGGCCGAGGAGCGGTCCCTGACCGTCCTCATCCATCAGTCCGGCGCGGACCGCGCCCACGAGCTGGCGGCGCTGGCCGGGTTCGGCTCCGCCTTCGTCGACGGGATCATCCTCAGCCCGCTCGCCCTGACCGCCGACGACCTGCGGGACCGCGCGGGTTTCCCGCCCACGGTGCTGCTCGGGGAACTCCTCGAGGAGGGCGCCGACCACGTGGCCATCGACAACGAGGGCGCCGCGCGCGAGGCGACCCGTCACCTGATCGGGCTCGGGCGCCGCACGATCCTCGCCGTCGGCGGGCACGACGACCCCGGCATGGGGACGGCCCAGGCCCGCACCCGGGGTTACCGGGTCGCCCTGGCGGAGGCGGGCATCGCCCACGATCCGGCCGCCCTGCTGCCGGTCGACTCCTTCCGGATGCCCGACGGCGCGCGGGCGGTGGCGCGGGCGCTCGCCCGGGGGGCCCGGCCCGACGCCCTGCTCTGCCTCAACGACCAGCTCGCGCTGGGTGCGTTGCGCGCCCTGCACGAGCACGGGGTCAGGGTGCCGGAGGACGTGGCCGTCATCGGTTTCGACGACGTGGAGGGCGGCCGGTTCAGCATCCCGACGCTGAGCACGGTGGCTCCGGACAAGGCGGCGGTGGCCCGGGTCGCCGTGCGGTTGCTCCAGCACCGCATCGAGGAGGCGACGGCACCGGACGGCACCGGGTCGCAGGCGCAGGCGCCCCGGGATCTCGTCGTGGACCACCGGCTCGTCCTGCGGGAGAGCACGGAGGGCCGCGAGCGGCACTGACGGGTCACCGGCCGGCACGGAGGGAGGCATCCGGGAGCCTCTCCCCGCGCCGGCTCCGTTTTTCCGCGACCGGGTTTGCGACCGGACTGCCCATGGGCTCAAAAATGGTATTCCATTTGCCGCAGACCCCTTGACGGTGCGGTTTGGCGAAAACTACGTTCTGGGCACCGGAAAGCCGCTTCCGCTTCATGGAAGCCTCCCACTCCCCGCACCTGATCCCAGGAGTCCCGTATGACTGCCCTGGAAGACCGCCGTTCGTCCGGCCGGACCGACGGCACCGCCACCAGCACCGGCCTCTACACGTACGACCTGGCCCCGACCAAGCGGGAGGGGCGTCGCTGGGGCGCCTACAACGTCTTCACGCTGTGGGCCAACGACGTGCACAGCCTGGGCAATTACGCCTTCGCCATCGGACTGTTCGCCCTCGGTCTGAACGTGTGGGGCATCCTCGCCGCCTTCGCGCTCGCCTCGGTCCTGCTCTTCCTCCTGCTCACCCTGTCCGGCTTCATGGGCCACAAGACGGGCGTGCCGTTCCCCGTCATGAGCCGCATTGCGTTCGGCATCCGGGGAGCGAAGATTCCGGCGGCCGTCCGGGGCGCCGTGGCCATTGCCTGGTTTGGTATCCAGACCTACCTGGCCGCCGCCGTACTGAGCACACTCCTGGTGGCCATGTTCCCGTCCCTGACCTCCCTGGACACCAACTCCCTGCTCGGCCAGTCGACACTCGGCTGGATCACCTTCCTGGCGCTGTGGGCGCTCCAGGTGCTCATCGTCAGCTACGGGATGCAGATGATCCGCCGGTACATGGCCTTCGCCGCGCCCACGACGCTGCTGACGATGTGCGCCCTCGCGGTGTGGATGTTCGTCCGCGCGGACGGCTCGGTCTCCGTGTCGGTCGACGACCCGCTCACCGGCGGCGCGATGTGGCTGCAGGTGCTCCAGGCCGCCGCGCTCTGGGTGGTCATCTACGGGACGTTCGTCCTGAACTTCTGCGACTTCACCCGGTCGGCGCGCAGCCGCGGCTCCATCGTGCGCGGCAACGTGATCGGCATCCCGGTGAACATGCTCTTCTTCGCCGTGATCGTGGCGGTCCTCAGCGGAGCCCAGTTCACCCTCGACGGGCACGTGATCACCAGTCCGACGGACATCGTCAGGACCGTCCCCAACATGTTCCTGCTCGCCGTCGCCTCGCTCTGTCTGATCGCCCTCACGGTGGCGGTCAACCTGCTGGCCAATTTCGTCGCGCCCATCTACGCCCTGGTCAACCTCTTCCCGCACCGGCTCGACTTCCGCCGCGCGGGACTGGTGAGCGCGGTCCTCGGCCTGGTGATCACGCCCTGGAACCTCTACAACAGTCCGGTCGTCGTGAACTACTTCCTCGGCGGACTCGGTGCGCTGCTCGGACCCCTGTTCGGGGTGATCATGGCGGACTACTGGCTGCTGCGGAGGTCGCGCGTGAACGTGCCGGCCCTCTACACGGAGGACGCGGGCGCCGAGTACCACTACCGGCGCGGCTACAACCCGCGTGCCGTCGCCGCCTTCGTCCCGAGCGCCGCGATCGCCGTCGTCGTCGCCCTCGTCCCCTTCTTCCACGCCGCGGCCGGGTTCTCCTGGTTCGTCGGAGCGGTCACCGCCGCCGTGCTGTACGCGCTGATCGCCGACCGTGCCTCCGTCTTCCGCGACGTGGACGGCGAGTCGATCGCCGTCGCCGCGGAGTAGTCCCGCACGTCACCTCACCCCACCCCCACCCCACCCC
>NZ_JOGV01000055.1:0-41669 GCF_000721365.1 Streptomyces sp. NRRL F-5650
GGCTATCACTCATGCACACCCCTACGGCTCGGCCTGCCCCCAACCACACGAACCTACTGGCCTTCGACCTTGACCAAACACATAGGGGCACCCCCCCGGCTGCTCCGGGTCACCGGCGGCTCCTGGTCCTGAGCGCCGTCCGGGTCAGGGGCGGGCCAGAACGAGGGAGGAGCCGCCGGCCCGGATGCCCTCGGCCGCGGCGTCGGTCAGGTCGGTGTCCGTGACGATGGTGTCGAAGGCCGTCAGCGGTGCCACGCGGTACCGGCCGAAGGTGCCGTACTTGGACGAGCCGGCCACCAGGACGGAGTGCGCGGCCGAGGCCATGGCCGCCTGCTTGACGTCCACCTTGGGTTCCGACGGGGTCGTGGTGCCGCGGAGCAGGTCCCAGGAGCTGGTGCTGATGAAGGCGATGTCCAGGGCGAGTTGCCGCAGGGTGTCCGCGGCGAGGCGGCCCACGCTGGAGCGGTTGGAGACGTCGACTCGGCCGCCGACGTGCACCAGTTCCAGGTTCTCGGCGTCCATGAGCCGGCCGATGGTGGTGAAGTCGTTGGTCACCACGGTGAGGTGCGGCAGCCGGGCCAGGTCGGGGGCCATGGCGAGCAGGGTGGTGCCCGCGTCGAGGTAGACGGTCATGCCGTCCTGGACCAGGCGGGCGGCCTCGGCGGCCATCGCCCGCTTCTGCGGCTGTTCGACCTCGGACTTGTCGAGGAAGCCGGGTTCGGTGCTGATGGTGCTGGCGATGCGCACGCCGCCGGGGACGGAGAAGACCAGGCCCCCGCGTTCGAGTTCGGCGATGTCGCGCCGCACGGTCATGTGGGAGACGCCGAGCAGCCGGGTGATCTGCTGCACGCTGAGCACCCCGTCGCGCCTGAGGTGCTTCAGCAGTTGCTCGCGGCGCTGGTCGGGGATGAGCGGAGGCTGCTCGCCGTCCGAGGTCATGGTCTGGTCTCCCTTCGACCGTGCTGACGTTAGCGGATGATCATGCCGGTGACGGCCGGGACCGTCACCGGCGGGCGGGCGCTCAGCCGTGCACGACGGTGCTGAGCAGCATGACGCCGGCGAGGCTGAGGAGCGACTGGACGGACAGCATCAGGGTCCAGGTGCGGAAGGTCTGCGCCACCGACAACTGGAAGTACTCCTTGAACAGCCAGAACCCGGAGTCGTTGACGTGGGAGAGCATCACCGCTCCCGAGGCCGTGGCCAGCACCATCAGTTCCGGCGAGGTTCCGGGCGAGGCGCTGAGCAGGGGCGCGACGATGGCGGTGGCCGCGGCGGTGGCGACGGTCGCCGAGCCGAGGCAGATCCGCAGCAGGGCGGCGACCAGCCAGCCCAGCAGCAGCGGGGGTATCGCCCAGTCCACGGCGTAGTCGGAGATGAGCTGGTCGATCCCGGTCTCCGTGAGCATCGCCTTGAAGCCGCCGCCCGCGCCCAGGATCAGGATGATCGCGCCGACCGGGGCGAGTCCCTTGGACGCCATCTTCTGCAACTGGCCGAGGCCGAAGCCGGACCGCACGCCGAGGGCGAAGAAGGCGAAGACCACGGCCGCGAGCAGGGACAGCACGGAGGAGTTGCAGGCGTCGAAGAACTGGTACGGCAGCGTGCTCTCGGCCGTGTTGGCGGTG
The DNA here is from genome assembly GCF_000721365.1 of Streptomyces sp. NRRL F-5650. NCBI lineage: Bacteria > Bacillati > Actinomycetota > Actinomycetes > Kitasatosporales > Streptomycetaceae > Streptomyces > Streptomyces sp. NRRL F-5650. The sequence goes on from NZ_JOGV01000055.1 coordinate 1,623, forward strand.
CCCAGGGTGCCGATGAGCATGAGGCCCGGCGGGAGCAGCACGGTGATCAGCGCGAGGGTGAAGGAGGCCGGCTTGCGCGGGTGCTCGGGCTCGGTGCTGACGGACTGGACCGGGCCGCGGTCGAGGTCGGGGGCGGGGCCGAACCAGCGGCTGACGACCCGGGTCAGCACCGGTCCGGTGAGCACGGCCATCGGGATGCCGATGACCAGGCCCCACAGGATGGTGAGACCGGTGTTGGCGCCGTACGCGGAGACGGCGAGGGTCGGCGAGGGGTGCGGCGGCAGCAGGCCGTGCGACACGTAGAGGCCGGCGGCCATCGGCAGGCCCACCCACAGCAGGTGGGTGTTGCTGCGCTTGGCGACGGTGTACACCAGCGGCACCAGCATGACGAAGCTGACGTCGAACAGGTGCGGCATGCCGATCAGCAGCGCCGCGGCGGTGATGGCCGCCGGGATCCACTTCACCGGCCGGGAGCCGATGAACACGGTGGCGATGCGGTCGGCGCCGCCGGAGCCGAGCAGGATGCCGCCCAGCAGGGTGCCGAGGCCGATGGTGGGACCGCTGCCGCCCAGGGTGTCCCCGAACCCGTCCTGGAAGGCCTCGACGGCACGCACCGGGGCGATGCCGGAGGCGATGCCGAGTCCGAGTGCGGCCAGGGCGAGGGCCAGGAACGGGTGCAGCTTGGTCTTGGTGATCAGCAGGACGAGGACGACGACCGAGGCGGCACCGAGGAGGAGGTGCTGGAGGTCGGTGCTCATGCGGCGGGCTCTCCTTCGGTGCCGCGGGGGCAGCCGCGCGAGGCGCGTCCGGCCCGCCAGGCGCGCAGCAGGCCCGGGTCCGGGTCGGCCAGGTCGGCCACGCGCAGCAGTTCTCCGGCCGCGACCGGACGGGCGAGGGTGGCGTGGGCGGCGAGGTAGAGGGGGGCGACGTCGTCGGGGGCGTCCTCGCCGCGCAGCAGGACGGCTTGGACGCCGGTGACGTCGTGGTGGTGGCCGCCCATCGCGAGCGGGGTCCCGGCGGGCAGGCCGGTCCGGGCGCGGCCGGCGAGCACGGCGTACGAGCGGGGGTCGGTGCCGCCGGAGGGGCGGTGGTGGAGCACCGCCGAGAGCAGGCTGACCGGCGTCTCGACGCCCATGAGGTGGTACGGCAGGTAGATCGCGGCGTACCGGCCGTCCCTGCTGAGGACGTGGCCCTTCTCGCGCAGCGTCTCCCAGGTCACCGGGTCGTCGGTGCGGACGACGACGAAGACGCCGCCCGCGAAGGACGCCTCGCCGGGCAGGCGCAGCGCGCTGAAGACGTCCACCGCTCCGTCGTGGGCCAGTACGCCGCCGTCCTCGCGGGGGCGGTAGACGTCGGCGAGTTCGGCGATGCGGACGACGGGGTAGTGCAGGCGTTCGATGTCCGGGCGGAAGCCCGTGTTGTTGGCGACGACGGCCATCTCGCAGTAGTCCGCGGTGGCGCCGGTGGGCAGGGCGGCGACGGCCGCGGCGCGGGCGTCGAGGGTGGCCCGCACGTCGTCGCCGAGTTCGAGGAGACCGGAGAGCTCCGGCGCGGGCACCGTGGTGTCGAGCTGGGTGACGGTGCCGGCCTCGGGGTCGTGCACGAGGTCGTACTCGGTGGACTTGCCGATGGCCACGATGTCGAGGCCGAGCAGTTCGGCCCAGGTCACCAGGCCGATGAGGTTGGCGGGCTGGTCGCCGTCGGCGGTGGTGTAGACGAGGCCCCGGGCGGCGGCGAGGTCGGCGAGGTGGAGTCCGGCGACGGAGTCGACCTCCTTGCTGACCATCGCGACGTGGCGGTCGGCGGCGAGGGCCGCCTCGGCCATGGCGAGGCCGTCCGCCGGGCTGCCGGTGGCCTCCACGAGGATGTCCCAGGGGGCCGCGGTCAGGAGCGCGGCGTCGGCCACGAGCGCGATGCCGCCGCGGGCGACCGTGTCCGCCACCTCGGCCGGGTCCCGGCACTCGGCCGGCTGTGCGGCGTCGTGTCCCAGGTCGTCCAGCATGGCGCGCAGCCTGGGCAGGTCGCGGTCGCACAGGACGGCCGGGACGAGGCCGGGCAGGCGGCGGCTCTGGGCCAGGAGGGTGCGCGCGAATCCGCCGCCGGCCCCGGTCAGTGCGTAGCGCACCGTCCGGCCGCCGCTGTCGGCGAACAAGTGGTGCAGGTTCATGAGGCCCTCCTGAATGAGCGCGCAAGGTGGTGGCAGGGGCTTCTCGCGCGGTCGACGGGGCGACGGTGTGCCGTGGGACGCGCGTTCCAGAAGCAGCGGATGAACATTGTGTATCACCAGATCTCACATGCGTAAAGTCTGTTAACATAATTTCACAGATCATCACGGGTGGCCGTCGGCCGCACCAGGAACCCGGACAGCAGAGCAGGAGCACGTGATGCCGACCCTCGGGGCCATCGCAGACGATTTCACCGGCGCGACCGACCTTGCGACGATGCTGGTCGCCCGCGGCTTCCGGACCGTGGTCGCCGTCGGCGCCGACGCGGTCGCCTCCTCCGCGGAGCCGGACGCGCCGGACCGGTGGGGAGCCGCGGACGCCGTCGTGGTGGCACTGAAGTCCAGAACGGCTCCCGTCGCGGAGGCGGTGGAGGAGTCGCGCCGGGCACTGCGCGCGCTGCGGGCCATCGGCTGCCGGCGCTTCTACTTCAAGTACTGCTCGACGTTCGACTCCACGCCCCGCGGCAACATCGGCCCCGTGACCGACGCGCTGCTGGCGGAGACCGGCGAGCGGCGCACGGTGGTGGTCCCCTCCTTCCCGGCGACCGGGCGGACCGTGTACCGGGGGCGGCTCTTCGTCCACGACGACCTGCTGGACGAGAGCCCGATGCGCCACCATCCGCTCACCCCGATGCTGGACTCCCGCGTGGACCGGCTGCTGCGGCCGCAGACGGAGCACCCGGTCACCCGCGTCGGCCTGGACACCGTGCGCGCCGGTGCGGACCGCCTCCGCGCCGCGCTGGACGAACAGGCGCACGCGGACGCGCTGGTCGTCGTGGACGCCGTCGACGACGAGGACCTGCGCGCGGTCGCCGCCGCCACCGAGGACTTCGGCCTGGTGACCGGCGCCGCCGGACTCGCCGTGGGCCTGACCGGCCCGCATCCGGACCAGGCGCGCGCACGTGCCGCCTCCCGTCCGGGCGACCCGGGGGTCGTCCTCGCGGGCAGCGCCTCCGCCGCGACCCGGGCCCAGGTCGCCCACGCCCTGGGACGGCTGCCGCACCAACGGCTCGACCTGGCCCTGCTCCGCGCCGACTTCGACTCCGCCGTGGACCGCCTCACCGGGTTCGTGCGCGACCGGTGGGCCGACGACCCGGCCCGGCCGCCCCTGATCTACGCCGTCGCGACGCCCGAGGACGTCGAGACGGACACCCCGGCCGGCGCGGAACCGCCGTCGGTCCTGGTGGAGAGGGCACTCGCGGCCTGCGCCCGGGAACTGGTGGACGCCGGGGCACGACGGCTGCTGGTGGCGGGCGGCGAGACGTCGGGCGCCGTCGTCACGGCGCTGCGCGCCCGCACACTCGCCGTCGGGGCGCCCATCGCCCCGGGGGTCGCCTGGGCACGCACCGAGGTGTGCCCCTCCGGTGCCGCCCACACCGTCGATCTCGCCCTCAAATCGGGGAACTTCGGCGGCACCGACATCTTCACGCAGGCATGGGAGCAGCTGGTATGACCGCCCTCGCACACGAACTCGTCGGGGCGGCGGCCCACCTGGCCGGACTCGGGCTGAGCCCCGGCTCCTCGGGCAACGTCAGCGCCCGGGACGGCGACCGCGTCCTGATCACACCGACCGGCACCGACCTCGCCGCGCTCGACCCCCGCAACCTGTCGGTGCTCGGCCTCGACGGCACCCACCTCGACGGACCCGCGCCGTCCAAGGAGTACCCGCTCCACCTGGCCTTCTACCGACGCGAGCGGGCCGTCCGGGCCGTCGTCCACCTGCACTCCCGGCACGCCGCCGCGGCCTCCTGCCACGAGCCCTGGTCCGAGCGCAGCGCGCTGCCGCCACTGACGCCGTACTTCGTCATGCGGGTCGGGCAGATACCGCTGCTCCCCTACGCCCCGCCCGGCGACCCCGCGCAGGCCGCCGGGCTGGAGCAGCTCGGCTTCCCCTGCCGCGCCGCGCTGCTGCAGAACCACGGCCCGGTGGTGGCGGGCACGTCGCTGCGCGCCGCGACGGAGGCCGCCGTGGAGGTGGAGGAGGCCTCCGCGCTCCACCTCCTCCTGGGGGACCGGCCGGTACGCCACCTCACCACGGCCGAGGCGACCGCACTGGCCGGGAAGTACGGCACGTACTGGGAGCCGGCGCACTGACCCACGGACGCATCGTGGAGGACCGGGGCCGTCGCCGCTCCGGTGTCGGCGGCGATCAGGTGGAGATGGTGGTCACCGCGTCGACTCCGTAGGTGCGGGCGTAGCCGTTCTCGGTGCCGACGAGAAGGTCGACGACCTCGAAGTACCGTTCCCAGAACGGCGTTTCGCGCAGGGCGTCGACGAGGAGCTGGTAGGCGTGGTGGTCCTCGGCCTCCCAGACCCAGATGTCGGTGACGCGGGCGGAGTAGAACTCGGTGTCGTAGAAGCGCGACCGGACGCCGGTGGTCCGGGCCTCGATGACGGGGACGACCTCCGTGGTGAAGGCGTGCACCCGCTCCTCGACGGTCTTGGCGAGCCACTCGGGCGTGGTCTTGACGAGCATGAAGGCGGTGACCGGAGTAGGGGTCGTCTCTTCGGACATGGTTGCTCCTTGTTTCGGCCGGGTGTTGTGCGGCTGGGTGTTCAGGAAAGGACCACGGGCTTGAGGGTCTGGGCGACCCAGTGCTCGAAGGAGGTCGGGGTGGCGGTTTCCGGGGTGCGCGTGACGCCCGCGTCGAGGCCGTCGTCCTTGGCCCGCTTCATGTCGACGATGCCGTCCACGAACTCCTTGTCGAGGCCGTAGCCGGCCAGGGTGGTGCGCAGGTCGTCGAACGCCTGGCGTTCGTAACGGACGGGACGGCCGAGCTGCTCGGTCATGATGCGGGCCAGGTCGTTGGGCGACAGGTCCCGCGGGCCGAGCACCGGGACGCTGCCGGTTCCGGTCCAGGACCGGTCGAGCAGGAGCCGAGCGGCGACGGCGGCGATGTCGGCGACGGCCACGAGGGGCGCCTTGCGGTCGGCGTCGAGGACGTCGGTGAAGCAGCCCCGCTCCCGGATCGAGTCGGCCTCCTCCAGGAGGTTCTCGAAGAACGACGGGTTGGCCAGGGCCCGGTAGGCGACACCGGTCTCCGCGAAGAGGTCGTCCACGGCGAGGGTCGCCGTGACGAGTCCGGCGCGGCCCGCGACCGGGGTGCCACGGCCGAGGGCGGACACGCCGACGACGTGGCCGACGCCGTGCACGCCGAGCGCTCGCGCGGCCGGCAGGGAGAAGGCCCGGTAGGCGTCGTCCGGGGTGCGCGAGGCGTCCGGCGGCACGAGCCAGAAGACGGCGTCCGCGCCCTCGAAGGCCCGGTCGACGACCGCGGGGTCACCGTGCGAGCCGGTGATCACCTCGACGCGCTCGCGCACCGGGGCGGCCAGGCGTGCGGGATCGCGCACGATCACGCGCAGTCGCTCGCCGTGGGCGGGGGCTGACTCCAGGAGCAGGGGCAGCAGCCGCCGCCCGATGTTCCCGGTGGGAGCAGTGATGACGATCATGAAAGCCTCGTGGGTCGTGTCGGATCGGTACGCCCTCATCCTGGAAAACCACGAGGTGTTGCCACAATGGGAACTTCAGCAAGGGATTATTGCCTGGAACGAAATGACACTGGTGAACAGCACAGATCCGGTCGCGCCGGTCATCGACGCCAATCTCGCCGTGGCGCTCGACGCGCTGCTGACGGAGCAAAGCGTCACTCGCGCCGCCGCCCGTATGCACACCTCCCCCGCGGCCATGAGCCGCACGCTCGGCCGACTCCGCCGGATCCTCCAGGACCCCCTGCTGGTGCGGGCCGGGCAGGCCATGGTGCCGACGCCAAGGGCGCTGGCCCTGCGGGACGAAGCCGCCGCGGTCGTCCGCCGGCTCGGCGCGCTCCTCGCCCCGGCCACCGGCGTCGACCCGGCCACGCTGCGCAGCACCTTCACCCTCCAGACGGCGGACCTGGTCGGTGCGGCCCTCGCCGGAGGTCTGCTGACACTGGCCGGGCAGGAGGCGCCGGGGGTCTCGCTGCGGTTCCGGGCCGAGGAGCTGGAGGGCGGGCCGGCCCTGCGCGACGGGCGGGTGGACCTGGAGGTCGGGGCGATCGACCATGTGGATCCCGAGACCCGGGTCGAGCAACTGGTCACCCTGCGTATGGCGGCCGCCGTCCGGCCCGGACACCCGCTCGCCGAGGGGCCCCTGACCCCGGCGAGGTTCGCCGCCGCCGAGCATGTCGCGGTCAGCCGCCGCGGCCGGTTCGACGGCCCCGTCGACACCGCCCTCGCCGAGCACGGCCTCAGCCGTCGGGTCGCCGTCGTCCTCCCGGGCCACCTCGCCGCGCTGTCCCTCGCCGCCCGAACCGACGTCGTCGCCCTGGTGCCCACGGTGCCGGAAGCCGCGGAGTCCTCGCCGAGCCCCCTGACCGAGCAGGCCTCGGCCCTCGGGCTGTGCCTCCTCGACATCCCGCTCAGCCTGCCGCCGGTGGCCATCGGTATGGCCTGGCACCCCCGGCACACCGCCGACGGCGCGCACCACTGGCTGCGCAGCGCCGTGCGCCGGGTGCTGTCGGGCAAGCCCTAGTGCGGGAAGCCGCGGGGCGGGCGGGTCACGACGTTCTCCCTGAACTCGGCTATCCGGGACTGCACCTGGCGCATGAGGTGGGTGTCCTCGATGCGGTCCAGGTACAGGCAGCGAGCGGCGAGGCCCGGCAGGTCGAAGGCGAAGTACAGGGACATCAGCGGATTGACGAACAACTCGCTGCCCCGGGTGCGGTCGGTGAACCGGACGTCGCCGAAGGCACCCCGGACGGCCGCGGCGATGGAGCCGTTGACGATGCTGGGGTGCTCGGGCGTGTGCTCCTGGGCGTGTGACACCGCGTCGAGGTACAGCGCACCCTCGCGGGTGGTGCGCGGAACGGAGAAGGCGCCCAGGTAGGCACCCTCGCGCTCCAGCGCGGCGATGTTCTCCAGGACCTGCACGTGGTTGACGCCGTGGTAGGCGTCGACGCCGAACCCGAGCGAGACCACGAGGCGGTGGCGCGGGCCCTCCAGCGCGGCCAGTGCCGCCACGCTGGTGAGGTCCTCCTCCGGGGTTCCGAGTCCGGCCTCGTCGCCGCGCAGCAGGATGTCGGTGCCGCCGTCGACCAGGATCACGGCGTCGATGTCGTACCGCGCGATCAAGGCCGCGTAGGCGGCGCGCAGCGGCTGGACGCCGGTCTGCGGGAAGGCGTGCACGGCGGCCGGGTAGCCGTGCCCCCGCAGCCACTGGGCGAGGGTCCGCTCCGGAAAGTAGCGCTGGTGCGGCGCCGACTCGGGGGTGATGACGGCGAGGTCGGGTGCGGCCCAGGCGTCGTCGGGCAGTCCGGCAAGCGCGCTGAAGGAGAGGTTCGCCAGATGCACCTCCCGACCCTGGTGCAGGAGGGACAGGGCCAGGGGCAGGCCGGCGTAGATGTCGAAGCCGCCTCCCGCACCGGAGACGAGGATCCGCTCGGCGTCCGCGAGCCGTCCGAAAAGCGGGTTCGTGTGCAGAGGCGTCATGTCGGTCATTGTGGCGGGTCCGCCTCGCGCGCGGGCCCGGCGGGATGGCGCGGACCGGCGGTACCGCGCTGTCCGCGGGCGCCACAAGCGGGAGGGCGACGGCGAGGGGCAGGGAAGGCCGGCCCCGCCTGCGCGAGACGCGCACGGAGTCGGCGCACGGCCGGCGTCGACGGGCCGGCCCGCGCGGCGCGCGTCGGCGTCGTCGCCGCCGCCGTCTCCGCTTGCGAGGGCCCGGCAGCGGCGGAGACTGATACGGACGACGGCACTCCGGAGGGTCCTGGACGGATGGGCGAGCACGCGGTGCGTCCCGGAGCCGGGACGCGGCACGGCCGACGGGCCGACGGGCTGCACCCCGGGTCCGATCCCACCGGCGCGCTCCCCGACGGGATCGACGTGGCCGCTGGAGGACACGCATGCGGCGGAGACCGCGTGGCCCGGGCCCCCGTTGTGCCTCGGGCCTCGGCGGGACCGCTCTGCCGGGCAGGTCGGAGCGGGTCGTCCCCCGTACGCGTGCCGCGCGGGCCCCTGGCGTCAGCCACTCCCCGACGAAAGGCAGTTCCATGACGGACACCCCGCCCGCCACCACCACGGACTCCGGAGCGCCCGCGGAGAGCGACGAGCACTCGCTCACCGCGGGCCCGGCGGGTCCGGTCCTCCTCCAGGACGCCTACCTCATCGAGCAGATGGCGCAGTTCAACCGGGAACGCGTCCCCGAACGCCAGCCCCACGCCAAGGGCAGCGGTGCCTTCGGCCACTTCGAGGTCACGCACGACGTGAGCGCCTACACCAAGGCGGCCGTCTTCCAGCCGGGCACGCGCACCGAACTGCTCGCCCGGTTCTCGACCGTCGCGGGTGAGCGCGGCAGCCCGGACACCTGGCGCGACCCCCGCGGCTTCGCCGTGAAGTTCTACACCAGCCAGGGCAACTACGACGTGGTCGGCAACAACACGCCGGTGTTCTTCGTGAAGGACCCGCTGAAGTTCCAGCACTTCATCAGGTCGCAGAAGCGCCGGGCGGACAGCAACCTGCGCGACCACGACATGCAGTGGGACTTCTGGACCCTCTCGCCGGAGTCGGCGCACCAGGTCACCTGGCTGATGGGAGACCGCGGCATCCCGCGGTCCTGGCGCCACATGAACGGCTACACCTCCCACACCTACATGTGGATCAACGCCAAGGGCGAGCAGTTCTGGGTCAAGTACCACTTCAAGACCGACCAGGGCGTCGAGTGCTTCACGCAGCACGAGGGCGACCAGATGGCGGCGGCCGACACCGACTACCACATGCGGGACCTCTTCGAGCACATCCGCGACGGCGACTACCCGAGCTGGACGCTGCACGTGCAGGTGATGCCCTACGAGGACGCGGCCGGCTACCGGTTCAACCCGTTCGACCTGACGAAGGTGTGGCCGCACGGCGACTACCCCCTCATCCCGGTCGGCCGCATGACGCTGGACCGCAATCCGACGGACAACCACGCCGAGATCGAGCAGGCGGCGTTCGCGCCGGCCAACATGGTGCCGGGCATCGGCCCCAGTCCGGACCGCATGCTGCTGGCCCGGCTGTTCTCGTACCCGGACGCCCAGCGCTACCGCATCGGCGCGAACTACCAGCAGCTCCCCGTGAACGCCCCGGTCGTCGACGTCCACAGCTACTCCAAGGACGGCCAGATGGCCTACCGCAAGAAGTCCGACCCGGTCTACGCGCCCAACTCCAAGGGCGGCCCCGCCGCCGACACCGAGCGGTTCGGCACCCCGCCGAGCTGGGAGACCGACGGGGCGATCACCCGCTCGGCCTACGTCGAGCACTCCGAGGACGACGACTGGGGCCAGCCCGGCACCCTGGTGCGGGAGGTCATGGACGACGCCGCCCGTGACCGGCTGGTCGACAACGTGGTGGACCACCTCCTCAACGAGGTGACCGAACCCGTGCTCCAGCGGGCCTTCGCGTACTGGTCGAACATCGACCGGACCATCGGCGAGCGCATCGCCAAGGGCGTCCGGGCCAAGGCGGGCGAGAGGGACTTCAAGGCCGCCGAGCAGGGCAACCCGGCCCGGCAGTCCATGCAGGACAAGGCCTGACACCTCGCCGGGACACACCGCGGTGGGGCAGCCGACCCGTCCGGCCGGTCAGTCCTCGCGTACCGGAAGCGCGTACAGGCCGGGCAGGTTGACCACGATCGCCTCCTGCGTGCTGCGGGCGATGACGACCACCGCCTCGTCGGCCGGGTCGGGATTCTCCTCGCGGTGCGGGACGAACGGGGGGACGAAGACGTAGTCGCCCGGGGAGGTGCGCAGCCGCACCTCCTGCGGACGGTCTCCCGAGTCGTCCAGGAACACGAACTCGGGATGGCCGCTGACCACGTAGATGGCGGTCTCCGACGCTCCGTGGTGGTGGTCGGAGGAGGACGTCGCCGGGGCGACGTGGGTCTGTCCCATCCACAGCTTCTCGGAGCCCACCGCGCGCCCGCTGACCGCCGCGAACCTGCGCATGCCGCCGGTCTGCGCCGTGCCGCCGTCCAGCGAGTCGGCGCGGATGTGGTGCAGGCGGCTGCGCAGCGGGGTGACCGTGGGTGCGGGGGCGTCGTGCAGGTGGGGGTGGAAGCCCTCGCCGGGGGCTGTCAACGGCTCGCTCATGGCGGGGACGCTAGAAGGGCTCCGAAAAGGATGTCAAGAGGTGTCCATTGCGTTTCACCTGCGGCAACGTTGCCGCAATGAAGGTGCTCAGGCGGTGAAGGCCCTGGGCACGGCGGCGGTGTCGGGCATCATGGGCGCATGCATATCTCCGCGAAGGCGGACTACGCCACGCGGGCCCTTCTGGAGCTCGCCCGTGAACCCGCCCGCCCGCTGACCTGTGAGGCCATCGCCTCCTCGCAGCAGATCCCGTTCCGTTTCCTGAAGTCCGTCGTGGGCGAACTGCGCCGGGCCGGTCTGGTCCGCAGCCAGCGCGGCTGCGAGGGCGGCTACTGGCTCGGCCGGCCCGCCGACGAGATCACGTTGCTGGACGTCTCCCGTGTCGTGGACGGCGAGTTGCTAACCCTTCGGGGCGAGGCCGTGACGGCGCTGGACTATCCGGGGGCCGCCTCCCGGCTGCCCGACGTGTGGCGCCGGGTCGAGGCGGACGCGGCGGCCGTCCTGGGCGGCGTGACGGTGGCCTCCCTGCTGCCGTCGGGTGACGTCCTGGCCGGGGCGGGCGAGGCGCGGGCCGCGAAGGGTGCCGCGTGACCGCGCTGCCCGACGGACCGGCCGCCGGGGCGCCGGGGACGGCGGAGGTGGTCGAGTACACCGATCCGCTGTGCCCGTGGGCGTGGGGCTCCGAGCCCGTCTTCCGGTGGCTGCGCGGCGCCCTGCCCGCCGGGGTCCGGTGGCGCCGCGTGTTCTGCATCCTCTTCGACGAGGACGACGACGCCGCCCCCGACCCCGCGGCCGAGACGGCCTGGTACGCCCGGTACGTCGAGGACGTCACCCGGCACACCGGCGCCCCCCGGGCGGTGCGGCTGGAGCGGGTGGCGGCGAGTTCGTGGCCGGCCTCGCTGGTCGCCAAGGCCGCCGAGGACCAGGGGGCGGACGTGGCCGAGCGGGTGCTGCGGCGGCTGCGGGAGACGGTCTCCGTCCTCGGCGTACCGGCCGACACCCATGAACTGGCGCTCGCCGCGGTACGGGGCGTGCCGGGCCTGGACCCGGCCCGGCTGGCCGCGGACGCGCTCTCCGACGCCGTACGGGAGCGGGTGCGGGCCGACCGCAGCGAGGCTCGGCGGCCGGTGCCCGAGGCCAGGGCGGTGCCGGGTGGTTCGCCGCACCCCGGTGCCGCCAAGGAGACCGCGGACGGCGGTTACCGGTACGCGCTGCCCACGGTGCTGGTCCGGGCGCCGGGCGGTCACCGGCTGGTCCCCGGGCTGCGTCCCCGCGAGGCGTACGAGGCCGCCGTCGGCGAGATGTGCGCCGCCGGGGCGCGGCTCCGGGCCGTGCGGCTGTCGCCGGACGAGGCACTGCTGCGCCACCGGTCCCTGACGGGGCCCGAGTTGGAGTTGCTGACGGACGGCCGGGAGCCCCCGGCGTGGGCGGTCCGCGTCGAGACGGGCAACGGGCCGCTGTGGCTGCACCCGGAGGAGGCGGCGACCCACCCCGCGACCCGGCCCGACTCCCCCGCCGGACGGTGACAACGCTCTGATCTGCGAGGGAGCCCGTCCCGCCCAATGAGACACCAATTGGTGTCCATTGACAGGCGCTCGTGACTGCCTCCAGGATGTGCACCATGCTCACGACGCACCCCGCCGTGGTGTGCCGCTACGTGGACCTGCGGCGCACCTGCAGCGCTCTCTGTCGCTGACCGACCGCCGCGATCGGCCCGGCGGCGCCCGGCCCTCCGGTTCGGGACGGCCCGCCGCCCTCGCCCCCCGGCGTCCGCCGTCCTCTCCCCTCCCTCCCCCCCCTTTTCTCTTCTCCCGCCCGGGACGACGCTGCCGCGCGTCCCGCCGCGAACCTGCCGTGCCCCGGCCTGGCGTCACCCCGCGTACCCGCGCCGACGCCGCGTCAGGTCCGCACGTGCGACCGCCCGTTGCCCCGTAGTCGCGCCCCGGCCTGCCCGTGTCCGGCCGGGGACCGTCACAGAAAGTACGAGATGCCCGGACGACTCACGCCCCGCCGCCCCGGACCGTCCCGCCGCCCCGGACCGCGGCGCCGCTCCGGCCGACTGCGCGCCACCGCACTCGGCGCCGCCCTCGCCACCGTGTTCGTCCCCGCCCTCAGCGCGTGCGGCGGTGACGCGGCCTCCGCGAGCGGCGGCGCCACCCTCAAGTGGACCTCCACCTACTTCCCCGCCCACTGGGACCCCGTGGTCGGGGGCAGCGGCGCCCAGTTCCGTGAACTCTCCCTCGTGTACGCCTCGTTGACCCGAACCGACACCACCGGCAAGGCCGTCCCGGACCTCGCCGAGAGCTGGGAGTACAACGACAGGGGCGACCGGATCACCTTCCACCTGCGCCCCGGGCTGAAGTTCAGCGACGGCGAGCCGGTCGACGGCGCCGCCGTCAAGGCGGCCGTGGAACGGGCCCAGAAGCAGAAGAACTCGGCGCTCTTCGGCGATCTCACCTCGATCGAGTCGGTGGACGCCAAGGGACTGGACGCCACCCTTCACCTGAGCCAAGTCGACTACCAGATACCCCAGTTGCTCGGCCAGCGCGTCCTCCAGATCGCGAGCCCCAAGGCCGCCGCCGCACCGGAGAAGCTGGACCAGAACCCGGTCGGCGCCGGTCCGTTCACCGTCACCCAGATCGTCCCCGGCACCAAGGCGGTGCTCAAGAAGAACCCGGACTACTGGGACGCGGCGAACATCCACATCGACTCCGTCGAACTCACCTCCGCGCCCGACGCCTCCACGGTCGTCTCCGGCCTGCAGACCGGGGTGTACAACTTCGCGGACATCGACCCCAGTCAGGCGGACGCCGCGAAGAAGGCCGGCCTCGACGTCTTCGTCCAGCCCGGGTTCAACGCCTCCAACATCAGCCTGAACGTCAACAAGGCCCCGTTCGACGACGACAAGGTCGTCGACGCGGTGCGCCACGCCGTCAACCGGCAGGAGTTCGTCGACAAACTGACCTTCGGCTACGGCGAGACGACCAACCAGCCCTTCCCCAGGGGCTACGTGGCCTACGACCCCGAGTCCGAGGACGCCTACCCCTACGATCCCGCCAAGTCGAAGAAGCTGCTCGCCGAGGCCGGCTACCGGGCCGGTGACATCAAGCTCGACCTGGTGATCCCGGCGGAGGACCCGCAGGCCGAGATCGTGCAGTCGCAGCTCGCGAAGGTGGGCATCACCGTCGACATCAGGATCGACAAGAACTGGGCCACGCCGTTCTTCGCCAAGGACCTCACGTTCTCGCTCTACGGCACCACCGGCCGGGACTCCGCCGCCCAGACGCTCACCGCCCACTTCGGCCCCGACGGTCCGCTCAACCTCAGCTCCCCCTACCAGCCGGAGGGCTTCGAGGAGGCGATCGCCAAGGTGCGCCGGACCCCGCTCGACGCGCCCGAGTACCCCGAGGTGCTGCGGGCCGCGACGCGGGCGGGCCTGGAGAGCAGGGCCCTGGTCTTCACGTACTCCTCGCCCAACCTCGTCGCCAAGAGCAAGTCGGTCTCCGACCTGCCGAAGAACCCCGCCCACATCGACTGGACCGGCGTGACCATCGGCGGCAAGGGGGCGACCCCGTGACGGCCGCCCGGACGGCCGGCCGGGTCCTGGTCACCCTCGCCCGGTCGGCCGCGATCTTCGTGCCCGTGTTCCTGGTGGCGACCTTCGTGACCTTCGCACTGCGCTCGATGAGCGGCCTCAGCCCCGCCCGGATCCAGCTCGGCGAGGAGGCCACGCCCGAGGCGATCGCCCGGGTCGAGGCCCAGTGGGGGCTGGACCGCCCGTTCCTGGTCCAGTACGGCGACTGGATCGGCGGCGTCCTGCACGGGCAGCTCGGTTCGAGCTGGACCAACGGCGCCGACATCTCCACGCTCATCGGTCTGGGTCTCGGCGTCAGTCTCTCCGTCGCGACGTTCGCGCTGGTGATCGGTGTGGTGGTGGGCTTCGCGCTCGGCACGCTCGCGGCGCTGCGCCGCACCACGTGGGTGGACCGGGCGGTCACCGGGTTCGTCACGGTGATCTCGGTGATGCCCGCGTTCGTGGTCGGCATCGTGCTGGTCGCGGTGCTCGCCGTCCAGCTCCGCCTCTTCCCCTCCGCCGGGTACGTCCCGGCGGGGCAGGGCCTCGGGCCGTGGCTCGCGCACATCACGCTCCCGGCGCTGGCACTGAGCCTCGACGTCGTCGCCGACGTCGCGCGCCAACTGCGGTCCAGTCTCGTCGCCGCCTACCGGGAGAACTACGTGACGGGCGCGGTCGTACGGGGGCTCGGCCCACGGCGGATCTTCTTCGGGCACGTGCTGCGCAACGGGCTGGGGCCGGCGCTCGCCACCCTCGGCCTGAAGTTCCCGGCGCTGGTCGGCGCCTCCGTGGTGACCGAGTGGATCTTCGGTCTCCAGGGCTTCGGACGTTTCGCCAACGACTCCGCCCAGGCCGGTGACGTGCCGGCCGTTCAGGGCGTCCTGGTGGTGTCGATCGCGCTGGTCGTCGCCTTCAACCTCGTCGTCAACCTGGTGCTGGCGCGTGTCACGCCGGCCGCGCAGAGAGGGGTGTGACCCATGGTGCGCCGCGTCCTTTCCCTCACCTCCGGACGCATCGCCGTCGGCATCCTGACGGCGGTCGCGCTGCTCGCGGTCCTCGGGCCGCTGCTCGCTCCGCAGGATCCGCTGGCCACCAGCGACAACACGCTCGCCGCCGCGTCCGGCGGCCACTGGCTGGGCACCGACTACCTCGGCCGGGACGTGCTGAGCAGACTCCTCGACGGCTCGCGGGTCAGCGTGCTGGGCGCCCTCCAGGTCGCGCTCACCGCCCTGGTCGTGGGAGCCGTCCCGGGGATCCTGTCGGTGTACCTGGGCCGGGTCTTCGAGTGGATCACCCTGCGGCTGGCCGACACGCTGGTGGCGCTGCCGTTCCTGCTGTTCGCCGTCGCCGTGATCGCACTGCTCGGCAACGGGCTGGCGCAGGCGATGCTGGTGACCGGTGTACTGGTGTCACCCCTCTTCTACCGGGTGTCCCGCGCCGCCACCCTGGCCGTGGCCCGCTCGCAGTACGTGGAGGCGGCGTTGATCTCCGGCGCCTCGATCGGCTGGGTCGTACGGCGCCACGTCTGGGCCAAGGTGCTGCCGCCGGTCGCGGTGGCCTTCGCCCAGACCATCGGCACCGGGTTCGTCATCGTGTCGAGCCTGACCTTCCTGGGCATCGGTGTGCAGCCGCCGGAGCCGACCTGGGGCGGGCTGCTCGCCTCGGACCTCGGCTACCTCAGCCACCGGCCGTGGGCACCGCTGACCCCCGCGCTGCTGATCATGATCACCGTCTGGGCCGGCAACCTGCTCGCGGACGCGATCCGCGACGTGTCGGGCGAGGCGGGGCGCGCCCTGCTCCGGGGCCGCGGCGCCCGCACCGGCCGGACGGGCCGGACCGGACCCACCGACCCCGCTCCCGCCGGAGGTGCGCGATGACGACCGTGTCCGAGAAGCTCCTCACCCGGGCCGAGGAGAGCGGCCCCCGTGGCCCCGCCACTGCGCCCGGGCCCGCCGCGCCCCTGCTCTCCCTGCGCGACGTGCGGATCGCCGACGGCGGCGACGGACGCGAGATCGTGCACGGCGTCAGCTTCGACCTCACCCCCGGCAAGGTGGTCGGCATCGTCGGCGAGTCCGGCAGCGGCAAGACCCTCACCTGCCGGGCGGCGCTGGGCATCCTGCCCGACCACTTCGCGGTCACCGGCGGTTCGATCGAGATCGAGGGCACCGACATCTCGACGCTCACGCCGGCGCGGTGGACCGCGCTGCGCGGGGCCACCATCGGCGCGGTGTTCCAGGACCCGGCGTCCTACCTCAACCCGTCGCTGCGCATCGGCAGGCAGATCGCGGAGGTCGTCCGGGTCAAGAAGGGCCTCGGGCGCCGCGCGGCGCGCGAGCGGGTTCTCGCCCTGCTGCGGGCGGTGCACCTGCGGGACCCGGAACTCGTCCGCGACCAGTATCCCCACGAGTTGTCCGGGGGCATGCTCCAGCGCGTGCTCATCGCGGCCGCCGTCGCCGCGGACCCGCGGATCCTGGTCGCCGACGAGGCCACCACCGCGCTGGACGTCACCGTGCAGGCGGAGATCCTCGACCTCCTCGCCGACCTGCGCGACCGCGCCGGGCTCGCGCTCGTCGTCGTCTCCCACGACCTGGCGGTGGTGGCCCGGCTGTGCGACGAGGTCCTGGTCATGCGGCAGGGCGAGGTAGTCGAGCAGGGACCGACCCGCCGGGTCCTGGACGACCCGCGGCACGCGTACACGCGGCTGCTGATCAGCGAGCACGAGCAGTACGGGCTGGAGAGGTTCCTCGGCCCCGCGGCACCGAAGGAGGAGACATGAGCACCGGCACCCGCCCGGTCCTCGACGTCACCGGGCTCGAGGTCCACTACGGCGGTCGGCGCGGACGCCGCCGGGTCCTGCACGACGTCTCGCTGAGCGTCGCGCCGGGCGAGGCGCTCGGCCTCATCGGCGAGACGGGCTCGGGCAAGTCGACACTCGCCCGCACCGTGCTCGGCCTGGTGCGCCCCACCGCCGGGTCCGTGGTCCTCGACGGCGAGGACGTCACCGCCCACGGCGCCCGCCAGTGGCGCGAGCTGCGCCGCGGCGGGGTGGTCCAGTACGTCTTCCAGGACCCGCTGCGCAGCCTCGACCCGGACCTGACCGTCGAGGCGTCGCTGACCGAACCGCTGCTCGTACGGGGGACGGCCCGTGCGGAGGCGGCGGCACGGGTGAGGTCCTTCCTGCCGCGCGTGCGGCTGACCGAGGACCTGCTCGGCCGGCTGCCGGGCGAGCTGTCCGGCGGCCAGCGGCAGCGGGTCGCGGTGGCCCGCGCCCTGGTCACCGAACCCCGGCTGGTCATCCTCGACGAGCCGGTCAGCGCCCTCGACTCCGCCAACCGGGTCCAGGTCCTGGAGATCCTCAGGGAACTGCGCGCGAGCGGGGTGGCCCTCGTCTTCATCTCCCACGACCTCGGGTCCGTGGCGGGGATCGCCGACCGCATCGCCGTGCTGTACCGGGGCGAGCTGGTCGAGGTGGGTGCGGCACGCGAGGTCGTGGGCCGGCCCGAGCACCCGTACACGCGGCTGCTGGTCGGTTCGGCGCCGACGCTGCGCGGCGCCCCGGCCGACCGCGCCGAGCGCGCGGCCCTGCGGGCCCGGCTCCCCGCCTGACCGGCGCACCGCAAACCCCGGGCCCCAGGCCCGAGTCACCAGTAGCCATGCAGCATCCACCAGTCACCAGTCACCAGTCACCAGTCACCAGTCACGGAAGACTCTTCACCACAGACAGGAACGAACCATGTCCCGAAGGATCCATCTCGCCCTGCACCCCTACGGCGTCGGCGGTCCCGGCCAGCACGGGCTGTGGAAGGACCCCCGCGTGGCCAAGGACGCCAGCATCGACATCAACTACTACATCAAGCAGGCCCAGGCCGCCGAACACGCCCTGTTCGACGCCCTGTTCATCGTCGACAGCCAGTTCATCAACGCCACCTACCCGGCGCACTACCTCAACCGGCTGGAGCCGCTCACGCTGCTGTCGGCCGTCACCACCCACACCCGGCACATCGGCCTGGTGGGCACGGCCAGTTCGACGTACAACTCGCCCTTCAACCTCGCCCGCCGCTTCGCCTCGCTCGATCTCATCAGCGGCGGCCGGGCCGGCTGGAACGTCGTCACCAGCTTCGACACCGGCACCTCGCGCAACTACGGGCTGGACGAACACCTCGACTACGCCACCCGCTACGGCCGGGCCCTGGAGTTCGTGGAGGTCGCCCGCGGGCTGTGGGACTCCTACGAGGACGACGCCTTCCCGGCGGACGTGGCGCGCAACGTCTTCCTCGACCCGACCCGGCTGCACGAACTGAACCACGAGGGCGAGCACTTCAAGGTCGCCGGGCCGCTGAACGTCTCACGCTCCGCACAGGGCCAGCCGGTCATCTTCCAGGCGGGTGTCTCGGAGGAGGGACGCGACCTGGCCGCGCGGGTGGCCGAGGGCATCTACGCGCCGGGCGGCTCGCTGGAGCAGGCGCAGGAGTACTACGCCGACATCAAGAAGCGGACCGCCGCCCACGGCCGGGACCCGGACCACATCAAGATCTTCATCCACGGCAGCCCGGTCGTCGCCGCCACCGACGAGGCGGCGAGGCGCAGGGAGCGGGAGATCTTCGAGGAGGACAACGACTTCGACCGCCACCTGGCGCTGCTCGGCCGTTCCTTCGGCGCCTACGACTTCAGCGTGCACGACCTGGACGCGCCGTTCCCGGACGTCGCCCACCTCGCCGAGAAGGGCGGCCGGACCGGCGCCGCGCAGATCATCGAACGGGCACGCAGAGAGAATCTGACGTTGCGTCAAGTGGCGCAGTCGGTCGCCGAGTTCCGCCGCTCTCCCTTCGTCGGAGCACCGGAGACCGTGGGCGACACGATCGAGCGGTGGTTCGACGCCGGCACCTTCGACGGGATCAACCTCGCCTTCCGCACTCAGGACGAACTGGACCTCTTCGTCGACGGCGTGGTGCCGATCCTGCAGAAGCGGAACCTGTTCCGCACCGAGTACGAGGCCGACACGCTGCGCGGCAACCTGGGCCTGCCGGTCCCGGTCAACCGGCACACCCTCCGGCGCCGTACCGCGAACGGCTGAGGGGGCCTGCCATGACCGGCGAACGGCCCCGCTTCAGGCTCGGCTTCCTCACCCACGTCCAGGGGCGGGACACCGACCTCGCCCGGACCTACCGCAACGCACAGGACCTGTTCGTGGCCGCCGACGAACTCGGCTTCGACGTCGGCTGGGTGGCCCAGCACCACGTTCCGCTCGGCGGCGGAGGACTGTCCTCCCCGTGGACCTTCCTCGCGCACGCCGCCGCCCGCACCACCCGGATCCGGCTCGGCACGGCGGTCACGGTGCTCCCGCTGGAGGACCCGGTCCGCCTCGCCGAGGACGTCGCGACCGTCGACGCGCTGAGCGGCGGGCGGGTCGAACTCGGCGTGGGCAGCGGCTCCGGCGACCTGGAGTACGCCGCCTTCGGGCGCGACGCGGCCCGCAAGCGCGAACTGACCAGCGAGCACCTGGACGTCCTGCGGCGGGCCCTCGGCAACGAGGAGGTCGGCGCCCCCGGCTTCCGCGTCCAGCCCGCGCCCGGCGACTTCACCGACCGGATCTGGCAGGGCGTGTTCAGCCGGCTCGGAGCGGCCCACGCGGCGGCCGGCGGGTCCAACCTGCTGCTCAACCGTGCCGCCTACGGCCACGACGCGCCCACCGACGAGGTGCAGCGCCCCTGGGCGGACGCCTTCCTGGCGGCCTGGGACCGGCCCCGCAGGCCGCGCATCGGTCTGTCCCGGCTGGTCTTCCCGGCGAAGGACCGCCGCACGGCGCTGCGGCACATCGGGCAGGACGTGCACCGGGCGGCGCTGCGCATGGCGGAGCACGGCGCGTTTCCCAAGGGGCTCGACGCGGACGAGGCGCTGCGCCGCTTCCACGCCTTCCACGGCTCCCCCGAGGAGATCGTCACCGCCTTCCGGCGGGAGAAGGTCCTGCCTCTCGCCACCGATCTGATCACCCAGTTCAACCCCGCAGTGCCCGACCACGACGCCACGGTCCGCGCCCTGGAGCTCATCGCGACCGAGGTGGCACCCGCCCTCGGCTGGAGCCCGGTGCCCCGCGACCAGCCCGCACCCGCAGGAGTCTGACATGACCGACCACACCGACCACCACGCCCCCGAGGGCCTGCGCACCCGCGGCACGGTCGTCGTGGTGCCCGGCCGGGGCGAGACCCGGGCGACCTACGGGCGGCTGGCGGCCCGCCTCGCGGCCGACGCCTACCGCGTCCGCGTCGTGGACGCGCCCGACCTGGCGGCCGGGGGCACCGAGACGCCCGACGGCACCGACGCCGCGCTCACCCGCTTCGGCGCCCTGCTGGCGGAGGCGGTCGAGGGCACCGCGGGATGCGGGGGCGTCACGGAGCCCGTCGTGCTGCTCGGCGCCGACGCGGGTGCCGCCGCGCTCGCCGCGCACCTCGGGCGCACCGGGCGGCTGCCGGGCGGCCGGCGTCCGGACGCCGTCGTCCTGGCCGGACTGCCGGGACGTACGGCCCCCGCCGTGGGCACCTGGGACGAGGAACTCGACATCCGCACGTCCTGCCCCGCACACCGCGGCAAGCTGAGCGACGACGCCGCGGTACGGCGGGGCTCGCTGGGCGAGGCGCTCCCGGACACGCTGCTCACAGCCGCCTACGACGCCGAACCGGGCGTGCCCGCGCTGTTCCTGGTCGGCGACGCGGACCCGCTCGCGGACCGGGACGCCCTGGCCCGTACGGCCAAGTCCCAGCCCCGGGCGCGCCTTTCGGTGGTCCGGGGCGCGCATCACGACGTCCTCAACGACGTGCAGCACCGTTCGGTGGCCGCCGAGATCGTGACGTTCCTGGAGGCCCTGCGCGACGGACTGGTGCCAGTGGTCGCCGTGGAGACGAGCGCCTGGTGAGCCGCGGGACCGCCCGCCCCCTCCGAACCCCGACCGCGAAAGGGTGACCGCATGGCCGCCGTCCTGTCCGTATCCGGAAGCCCCTCCCCCACCTCACGCACCGCGCGCCTGCTGCGCCACCTGGACGACCGGCTGCGGCTGCAGGGCCACGATGTGACGCCGTTGGACGTCCGCACGCTGCCCGCGCAGGCCCTGCTGGGCGCCGACTTCCGGCACCCTGCGATCACCGGCGCCGCCGCCCTGTTCGAGCGGGCGGACGGGGTGGTGATCGGGACGCCGGTGTACAAGGCCGCCTACTCGGGGCTGCTCAAGTCGCTGCTCGACCTGCTCCCGCAGTACGCCCTGGCCGGCAAGACGGTGCTCCCGCTGGCCACCGGCGGCAGCACGGCCCATGTCCTGGCCATCGACTACGCGCTGCGCCCCGTGCTCAGCTCGATGGGGGCCCTGCACGTCGTCCCCGGCTGGTTCACTCTGGACAAGGACATCACCGTCGGCGAAGACGGCACCACGCTCGTCGCCCCCGCCACCGCCGACGCCCTGACCCGGGTCACGGACCAGTTCTCGGCAGCCCTCACCCCGCGCGCCACCACCCTCGCACCGACGGGGTGAGTGCCGCGCCGGGGAGGCCGGCAAACACGTCGCGGGCCTCCGGCGGCGCCTGCTGACGTCCGGGCCGTGCGTTGAGCTGCGATGCGGCGGCCCCGGCCGCCGCGGACGGAGTGACCGCCCTCCTGTCCAGGGGACTTCGAGGGCGGCTCGGCATGGCCACCGTCAGGCAGTCCGGAGGTCCCGCACATGTCCGCACCCCACCCGATGTCCTACGAGGCGTTCGTCGCCCGCGCCGTCGGTGATCCCGGCGTCGTCGGTCTCGTCCTCAAGGGCTCCCACGCCCACGAGGGCATGGTCACCCCGCACTCCGACCACGACCTGTACGTCGTGGTCGCCGACGATGCGCAGAGCGGACTGGCCGCCCTCGACGGCTTCCGCTCCGCCCGGCTCGACCTGGTCGTCGTGACGGTCTCGGAGTTCGGCCGGCTCGGCGACTGGGAGCGGTACGCGATCGCCCGGGCCCGGGTCCTGCTCGACCGGCTGGGCGGGCGCGTCACGAGGATGGTGGCCGCCAAGGGGAGGCTCGGTGCGGGGGACGCCTCGCGGTTGGCGGCGGCCCGGCTCGACGCCTACGCCAACTCCCACTACCGGTCGCTGAAGAACGCCCGGGACGGGCATGCGCTGGCCGCGCGGCTGGACGCGGCGGACAGTGTCGGCTTCCTGCTGGAGCTGCTGTTCGCCCTCGACCGCCCTCCGCGCCCCTACAACAAGTACCTGGAGTGGGAACTGGACCGGTTCCCACTCCCGGACTGGGACACGCGCGAGCTGCTGGCGACGCTCGCGCAGATCACCGGGGCCGGTGACACGAAGGCGCAGCGCGAGCTGTTCGGCCGGGTCGAGACCGCGGTGCGCGCGGCGGGCCACGGGCTGACGCTGGACGCCTGGGGCGACGACCTCCTGCTGATGCGTCCCCCGGCACCGCGACGGCGGGACGCCGGAAAAGGTTCGGCAACCCAGGGTGATGGCAGTGTCTGACATCGCGTGTTAGTGTCGATGACAGCGGCTGTCATCGATGGCTCCGCGCCGCGCGCTCGTCGCGCCCGGCGGGGTCGACAGTCGGCATCTGCGGACATCTCTGGAGGAATCTCATGCGTGTTTTCGTCACCGGCGCCTCCGGCTGGATCGGATCAGCCGTCGTTCCCGAGCTGATCGGGGCGGGTCACCAGGTCGTGGGGCTCGCCCGGTCGGACGCCTCGGCCGAGGCGCTCGCCGCGGCCGGGGCCGGCGTGGTCCGGGGCACCCTGGACGACCTCGACGTCCTGCGCGGCGCCGCCGCCGCATCGGACGGGGTCGTCCACCTGGCCTTCAAGCACGACATCGCGTTCTCGGGGGACTTCAAGGGCGCGGGGGAGGCGGACCGGCGGGCCGTCGAGGTGATCGGTGAGGCCCTCGCGGGATCGGGCCGGCCGTTCACGATCGCGTCCGGGACCCCCGCGATCCCCGGGCACGTGGCGACGGAGCGCGACGGCCACGACCCGGACCTCGCCGCCGCCGCCCGGGGCGAGGCCCCGCACGTCCGGGCCGCGACCGCCGAGCTGACCCTCTCCCTGGCGGCCCGCGGCGTCCGCTCCTCGGTGGTCCGGCTGGCCCCGACCAATCACGGCGAGGGGGACAACGGGTTCGTCCCGGCCCTCATCGGCATCGCCCGCGACAAGGGGGTCTCCGGCTACGTCGGCGACGGCTCCAACCGCTGGTCGGCGGCGCACCGTCTCGACTCCGCGCACCTGTTCCGTCTCGCGCTGGAGAAGGCGCCGGCGGGCTCGACTCTGCACGCCGTCGCGGAGGAGGGCGTGCCCGTCCGGGTCCTCGCCGAGGTGATCGGCCGGCAACTGGGCCTGCCGGTGGTGTCCGTCCCGGCCGCCGAGGCGGAGGCCCACTTCTCGTGGCTGGCGGCACAGGTCGCCTCCAACCGGGCCGCGTCCAGCGCCCTGACCCGGGAACTGCTGGACTGGCGGCCCGTCCAGCCGGGGCTCGTCGAGGACCTCGAGCAGCGTCACTACTTCAAGTAGGGCACCGGTCGGTCCTCAGACCAGCTCGGGCTGCGGTTCCGCGGGGCGCGGCGGTTCCGGGTGCCGCGTGGGTACGGCCGCCGGCTCCCACAGCCGGGTGGTGCGCACGTACCCGACGACCACGGAGGCCGTCGCGAGGACGAGCAGCGGCCCTGCGGCCCACGGGTGACCGGCCATCTCCTGCGGCAGGTACCGGTACGAGACCAGCAGCGCGGCGAACACCGTGGTGCCGTACGCGACCAGCCGGACGGCCGCGCGGTCCCAGCCCCGCGCGAACGCGCGCATCGCGGCCTCGACGGTGAGCGCGAAGACCACACCGGCGAGCAGGTCGGCGCCGTAGTGGTAGCCGAAGCCCAGCGTCGCGGTGAGCGTGGCGGCCAGCCAGAAGGCGCCCGCGAACCGCATGGGACGGGAGCCCTTGCGGGAGTGGATGAAGAGTGTGGTGGCCCACGCGGTGTGCAGGCTCGGCATGCAGTTGCGCGGGGTGACGTCGTCGAACGGGATCGCGTGCGGCGCGCCGCCCGGCGGCAGGGTGCCGGGCCACACGTTGGCCAGCGCCCACTGGCCGCCGTCGGCGCCGTAGGCGAAGACCGGCCCGACGACCGGGAAGATCATGTAGACGGCGGGGCCGAGCAGGCCGATGACGAGGAAGGTGCGCACGAGGTGGTGGCTCGGGAAGCGGCGCTCGGCCGCCACGTGACGCAGTTGGTACAGCCCGACGAGGGCCGCGGCCAGCGGTAGCTGGCCGTAGACGAGGTGGAGGACGTGACCCCCGACCGGTTCGGTGGCCTCGACGAACCGGCCCACCAGCCAGGAGGGGTTGCCCAGTGCGTGGTCGGCGGTGGCCACGTACGGGTCGAGCACCGCCTTGCGGGTCTCGGAGGTGATGAGCAGCCAGGTGTCCCCCGTCTTGTGTCCGGCCACCAGCAGCAGACCCAGCCCGGAGCCCTTCAGCAGCAGGGCCCGCTCGGCGCCGGTGCGGCGCGTCACGGCGACGACCGCACAGCCCAGGACCACCCACAGCGCGCCGTTGCCGAAGTTCATGTCGGCGCCGACCGCCCAGCGCACCAGCCAGAACACCACGTCGACGCCGATCGCGGCACCGGCCGCGACCAGGCGCTGCCGCCAGGTCAGCACCACCATCGTCAGGGCGAGCCCGGCGTACAGCAGCGGCCCGGAGTCCGGGGCGAAGACGACTTCTCGCGCCTGCTCGGTGATCGGGCCCCGCACGCCGTAGTGGCGCGCGGCGAACTCCAGCGCGACGAGGAATCCGAGGGTCACCACACCCGCAGCGGTCCACAGCACGGCGCGCGGCCGGCGCCACGCGGCGAACAGCGGACCGAGGTCTCTGCGCGAGGATATTCGTGATGGTGTGGTTTTCACTTGTCTGGCCCGTTTGCTAGGGATCGAACACGGAGACACTCGTACGGTTCGTCACGAGTTCGAACATGCTAACGGCACCGCTTGCCTAAGCATCTTAGGCAAGCTCATAATCGTCCCCGGCCGACGGACGACCGACGCGGAGGACGGGTGTGGCCCGGGCAGGACTGACGACCGAGACCCTGATCAGGGCCGGGGCCGAGACGGCCGACGAGATCGGCTTCGAGCGCACCACCCCGACGGAGCTGGCCCGGCGCTTCGGCGTCCGGACGGCGAGCCTGTACTCGCACGTGCGCAACGCCCACGACCTCAAGACCGGGATCGCGCTGTTCGCCCTCGAGGAGCTGGCGGACCGGGCCTCCGCGGCGGTGGCCGGGCGGGCGGGCAAGGACGCGCTGGTCGCCTTCGCCAACGTCTACCGCGACTACGCCCTCGAACACCCGGGCCGCTTCGCCGCCACCCAGTTCCCGCTCGACCCGGAGGCGGCGGCGTCCAGCGCCGGGGTGCGGCACGCCCAGATGTCGCGGGCCATCCTGCGCGGCTACCACCTGGCGGAACCGCACCAGACCCACGCCGTGCGGCTGCTGGGCAGCGTCTTCAGCGGCTTCGTCGGTCTGGAGGCCGCGGGGGGCTTCAGCCACAGTGCCCCCGACTCGCAGCAGAGCTGGACGGAGATCCTCGACGCGCTGGACACCCTGCTGCGGACCTGGCCGACCACCTCCTGACCCGCGCCCGGCCCCGTCGCCCCTCCCCGGCCGGCGCCCCCTCAGGACCGCGCGGCGGTCAGCGACAGGGCGTACAGGGCCGTCGAGGTGAAGTCGTCCGCCGGTTCCACCGTCTGCCAGGACCGCACGTCGTCGACGTAACCGGCACCCCGGCCGTCGAACTCGGACCACGGCGCGCCCTCGGGGGCGTGGGAACAGGGCCGGGCCCCGTCGGGGGTTTCCGGTTCCTTCAGCAGTGCCGCGTCGTTCGGACCGTTGACGACGGCGCCGCGCAGGATGTCGCCGCGGCCGCTGCGGCTCATGGCCAGGTTGGCGACCTGGTGCTGGAGGCAGTGCGGGAAGAGGTCACCGGCGCCCACCACGAAGCTGGTGCCCCAGGCGTTGGCCCCGAAGACCCACGCCCGCTGCTGCGCGGCGAAGTCGTCGTACCGGTGGTCGCCGGTGACGCGGGCGTACAGTTCGGCGGTCGCGAGCAGCCCGAAGGTGTTCGGCACCGCGTCGAAGTCACCGGGGACGACACCCGACCGGAAGGGGTCCTCGGCCGC
Organism: Streptomyces sp. NRRL F-5650; assembly: GCF_000721365.1. Lineage (NCBI taxonomy): Bacteria > Bacillati > Actinomycetota > Actinomycetes > Kitasatosporales > Streptomycetaceae > Streptomyces > Streptomyces sp. NRRL F-5650. Next base: position 27,698 of record NZ_JOGV01000055.1, read on the forward strand.
CCGCTTCCTGCCCGTCTCCACCTGCCGTCCCAGCTCCGCCTTCAGCGCGGCCGTGAGGCCGGCGTCGGGGTCCGCCGACGTGAGCACGTCGGCGTGGGCGAGGGCACTGACGTCGGCGGGACCGAGCGGGCCGCCGTGCTCCTCGCGCAGGGCCGCCCGGGCCCAGGCGGCCGCCTCCTCGCGCCACCGCGAGCGCCGTGCGTCGCCCAGGGCGTCCGCGCCGCGGGCGAGTTCGACGGCAGCCCACTCCATGTCGTCGCGCCAGGTGTGCTCCTGGTAGTAGTCCGCGGGCGTGGTCGTCACCAGGGCCCCCTTGGCCGGCCGGGTGTCCGCCCGTGCGTAGACGGCGGCCGCCTTGTCGAGCCACTCGCGGGCCCTGGCCGGGTGCTCGGCGGCCTCGGTCTGCGCCGCGAGGGCGAAGGCGGCGCTCACCCGGCCCGCGAGATTGGGGCTGACGGGCTCCCCCGGCCCGTTGGCCCGGAAGACGGGCCGGTACTTGATCAGGTAGTCGGCGTCTCCCGGCGCCACGGTGAGCCGGTCGTCCTCCTCGGGCAGCCGCCACACGTCGTGGTCCCCGCGCACCTTCCCGGTGCCGGATCCGAGTCCGACCTGTGCGTGGAGCGTGCCCGTCTCCCCGTCCCACATCCTGTCCAGCCACCGCAGACCGTGGCGTGCCTCGTCCCGCAGCCCGGGCACCGAGGGGGTGTCGCGGACGGTGGTCAGCATCTGCGCGACCACGTACGACGCCGTGTGCGTGAACTTCAGAAAGTCGCCGGCGTCGAACCAGCCGCCCGACACGTCCACGGGACCGCCGGCCTGCGACGGGTCCGGAGCCGCAGTCGTCCCGTCGGCCGCAGAGGCCGTCCGCGGCAGCGCGTAGGTCCGGGCCCGCACGTCGGTCAGGTGCGAGGGCACCCGCCCGGTCGCGTCGGTCAGCACGTCCTCGCCGTCCCGCTGGGTGCTGAAGAACCGCACGCTGTCGGCGCGTAGCGGATCCAGCAACTGCCGGGCCGGTGCCACCCGGAAGCGGACCCCGGGGTCGCCGTCCGCGCCGACGAGCCGCAGCCGGTAGGTGCCGGCGCGGTCGAGCGAGGTGAGGTCGATGGTGCGCACGGCGCCGTACGTGCTGTTCCAGCTTCCGAGCGAGGGCCCGAGGCCGCCGTGCCCCGCCGTGTTCCCCCGCTCGTCCAGCACCTCGTACTCCGCATCGGCCAGTCGCTTCCCGTCGCCCATGACGTAGGCGAACTTCTTCTCGCCGCTCGCGTATCCGACCTGGTTCACGCGGAGCAGCACCGGAACTTCGGCCTCGCCCTCGGAGCACGCGGTGAGACAGCAGGCCGCAAGGACGCAGGCGGTCACGGCCGACACGGCGCGGGCCGGCGGCGGGAAGACGTCGTTCATGGTGGACAGTCTGGTCGACGGCGGCACCCGGCTGCGGGCCGAGGTCCCGGTCCGGGGAACGGAGCCGCGAGAACGGGCGTTCGGGCGGGATAGGCTTTCGACCTGCCAGCCCACCCGGACCGTCACAGGAGGAGTCGGCCATGGGCCCACAGGACCCGCAGGAGACGCCCGCCGCACCGGACACGGCCGCGCGGCTCCGGGCGATCGGCGACGAGCTGTCGGACCGCTTCTACGAACGTGCCGACGTCGTACGGACGTTGCTGGTGACGCTGCTGGCCGGTCAGCACTCGCTGGTGCTCGGTCCGCCGGGAACGGCCAAGTCCGAACTGGCCCGGGAACTCACGGGCCGGATCGTGGGCGCGTCGTACTGGGAGATCCTGCTGTCCAAGTTCACCGCGCCGACGCGGATGTTCGGGCCGGTCGACGTCGCCGCGCTGGCGCGCGGGGAGTACCGCCAGATCTACGAGGGGCGTGCCACCACCGCGCACGTCGCGTTCATCGACGAGATCTTCAAGTGCTCCACGGCTGCGCTCAACGAGACGCTGGGCTACCTCAACGAGCGGATCTACCACCCCGAGAGCGGCGGGGAACCGGTGCGCTGTCCTCTGATCGGCGCCATCACGGCGAGCAACGAACTGCCGGACGGCGAGGACACGGCCGCGATCTACGACCGGCTGCTGGTGCGGATCGAGGTCACGTACCTGGAGGACCCCTCCAACTTCGCCGCCCTGGTCCGCTCCGCCGTCCGCCGCCCGGCGGCGCCGAGGCGGACCACCGTGGAACTGGCCGCGCTGCGGCACGCCGTGGACGAGGCGGTCCCCGCCGTCGAGGTGCCCGACGCGATCGTGGACGCGGTGTGCACCCTGCGGGCCGCCCTGCGCCGCAAGGAGCTGATCGCCTCCGACCGGCGCTGGCGGCAGGCCGTGGGCCTGCTCCAGGCCTCCGCGTACCTCGACGGACGGCCCGCGGTCGCCGAGAGCGACCTGTCGGTCCTGACCCATGTGCTGTGGGACTCCCCCGCCCAGCGCCCGACCGTCGAACGCGAGGTGCTGCACCTGGTCAACCCGGACGCCAAGGAGGCCCTCGATCTGGCCGACACCATCGACGAGCTGGAGACCCAGCTCGACGCGATGGCCGGGCAGTCGCGCGAGGCGCTGAGCGAGTGGGTCATCAAGAAGGCCCACAACCAGTTGGCCACGGCGGGCCGCCGGCTGGAGAGACTGCGCGCGGAGGCGGTGGGCGCCGGCCGCTCCACCACCGCCATCGACCGGATCACCGGACGCCAGCGCGCTGTCCGCGCCCGGGTCCTCACCGAGGCCCTCGGCGTGGACGCCAGCATGGTGCAGGCCCAGCTCTGAGCGCCGGGAGCGACGACACCGTGGACGACGAGGCAAGGGCTCACCCGGACGGGACCGGCGGCGGGGCCCGCATCCGGCTCGACGCGCTGACGGAGCGGGCCGGGACGTGGCCGGCCCGGTCGGCCGACGGCGCTCCCGCGGGGCACACCGGCGCCGTCGTCGCGGACCGTTTCGACCGCGCCACCTGGCTCGACACCTACGAGCAGTCCGCCGCGCTGCGGGAGCTGGCCGCCGAACTGGGCGCGCTCCACCCCCACACCGGCGACCTCCTGGCAGACGCCTTCCTGGCGGCCTACAAGGCCGCCCCGCGCCTGCGCGACGCCGCCGGGATGGACCTTTCCCGGATGGTCAACCACCGCATCGTGGCTGCACTGCTGGAGTCGCCGGAGTTCGCCGCCCTGCACCGGGAGACGGCTGGCGACCCGTACGCCGCCGCCCTGGCCGTGCTGGCCCAGGGCGGCGCGCTGCGCCGGATGCTGGACGACGCCCGGCCCGCCCGGGACCGCGACGAGCACGCGGGCCGGGCGCGGCGGGAGGCCGGGGACGCGGCATCGGCCGTGGCCGAGGCGCTGCGGCAGGCCGCCGAGGCGGCCGACGAGGACGGCACCGTGCCGGAATCGGCGGCCGACGCCGTACGACAGGCGGTCGGCGCCGCGGAGGCCGCAGCGCGCCGGGCGGCCGACGGCGCCGGTCAGGCCCTGGCCGCGGCGGTCCCCGGCGTCCGTGCCGTCGCGAGGGGCGCGGTGGCGAGAGCGGCGGCGGCCGCCCGCGAGGAGGCCGCGCTGATGCGGGCCTGGGGCGTCGGTCCCGGCGAGCTGGAGCGGATGCCCTTCGGCGAGCGCGCCCGGCTGGCCGAGCGGCTGCGCACCGGGCGGCTCGCCGAGTGGGCCCGGCTGATCGGCCGTTTCCGGCAGATGGCCGACGGCGAGCGGGCCCGCAAGGTGGAGAACGCCACCGGGGAGCTGATCGGGGTCACCCTCGGCGACGACCTGTCCCGACTCGTCCCCTCCGAGCTGGCCAGTCTCGGACTGCCCGAACTGCGGGCGGTGTTCGCCGCGCGGTACGCCGCCGGGGAGCTGATGCTCTACGACAGCCGGGGCGAGCAGTCCACCGGCCGGGGTGCGGTCGTCGCGTGCGTGGACACCTCGCACTCCATGTACGAGGCGGGGCCGGGCGGCATCACGCGGGAGGCGTGGGCGAAGGCGTGCGCCCTGGCGCTGCTGGACCAGGCCCGCCACGCGGGGCGCGACTTCGTCGGCATCCTCTTCTCCGCCGCCGACAGGCTCCGGGTCTTCCGCTTCCCGGCCGACCACCCCACCCCGCTCTCCCGCACCCTCGACTTCGCGGAGACCTTCCTCGGCGGCGGCACCAGTTACCAGCGGCCCCTGACGGCGGCGGCGGAACTGTTGGAGGAGGAGTTCAACGACGCCGGCCGCACCCGCGGGGACATCGTGATGCTCACCGACGACGACTGCGGCGTCACCGAGGAGTGGATGCGCGGCTGGAACGCGGCCAAACGCCGGCTGGACTTCCGGGTCTTCGGCGTGGGCATCGGCTCCCCGCGCGTCGCGGCGGCCGGGTCGGTCCTGGAGGCCCTGTGCGACAACCTCCGTTCCGTCGAGGACTTCACCGACGTCCACGCCGCAGCGGACCTGTTCCGCGTCATCTGACCCGGGAGCCCGGACCGGCGGGCGGACGCTACGGCTTGCGGGCCACCGCCCCGTACATCGCGACGTCCTCGTCCCGGACGCCCTGCTCGCCGGTGCCGTCCGGGTGCCACTTGTGGACCTGGACGATGCCCGGCCCGGCCAGTTCCAGGCCCTCGAAGAACTCGTGGGCCTCCGCCATGGTCCGCAGCCGCATCGGCAGGCCGCGGGCCGCGTACTCCCGTGCGACCCGGCCCACCTCGTCGGGGGCGAACTCGGCGGTGCCGATGGTCATGGCCAGGTAGCTGCCCGAGGGCAGCGGCTCCAGGAGACGGCGGACGATGCCGACCGCGTCGTCCTCGTCCAGGACGAAGTGGACGATCGCGATCACGGTGAGCGCGACGGGCCGGCCGAGGTCCAGCGTCTTGCGGAACTCGTCCGACTCCAGGACGGCCTCCGGGTTCTGGAAGTCCGCCTCGATGTACGTCGTGCGGCCCTCGGGCGTGCTGGACAGCAGGCCCTGGGAGAGGGTGAGGACGATCGGGTCGTTGTCCACGTAGACCACCCGCGACTCGGGGGCCACCGACTGCGCTATCTCGTGCAGGTTGGGCGAAGTGGGGATGCCGGTGCCGATGTCGAGGAACTGGCGGACGCCCGCCTCCTCGGCCAGCCATCGCACGGCGCGGTTCATCCAGTCCCGGTTGGCGCGCATGTGGACGGGGAAGGCCGGCCATTCCCGCGCCATCGCGTCGCCCGCCTCGCGGTCGGCGGGGTAGTAGTCCTTCCCTCCCAGGATGTAGTCGTAGATGCGGGCCGAGTGCGCGTGGTCGGTGTCGATCCGGTCGGCAGGCCATCCGCTGTCGGACAACGTGCGCCCCTCTCCATAGGGTTGTGCGGTACGGGCGGACTTTCGGTGGCGGGCTCTCGGTGGTGGACTTCCGGTGGCGGGCTCTCGTGTGGACTTCCGGTGGCGGGTGCCGGTCGCGGCTCCCGGTGTTCACAGCTCCTTGCGCAGCGCGCCGAGGAGTTCCTCGGTGCCCCGGGCCGGTACCGCCTGCGCGCCCAGGCGGTCCAGGGCCTCTCGGTAGACGACCACGTCGTCGGCCTTGTCCAGGTAGACGGCGCCCACGAGCCCGCCGAGGTAGACGATGTCGGGCAGTTCGGGTGCCCTGAACCGGAACAGGTCGAACGCGCCGGCGCGCATGGCGGGGTGCGGTCCGGCCGCGAACGGCATGATCTGGAGCGTCACATGGGGCAGCCTGCCCACTTCGATCAGGTGATCCACCTGCTGGCGCATCACCTCGGCGCCGCCGACGGGCCAGCGCAGGACCGTCTCGTCCATCACCACCCACAGCCGGGGCGGACGGGGGCGGGTGAGGATCTCCTGGCGCCGCATGCGCAGGGCCACGCGCCGCTCGGTGGCGACGGCGGAGGCGTGCGGGTTGGCGGCACTCAGCAGGGCCCGCGCGTAGGCCGGGGTCTGCAGCAGACCGTGCACGGACCCGGACTCGTAGGCGCGGATGTGCAGGGCCGCCTGCTCCAGGCTCAGGTACGCCGCGAACCAGTCCGGCATGACGTCGCGGTAGGTGTGCCACCAGCCCCGTTTGTTCGCCTCGCGTGCCGACTTCAGGAAGGTGTCGATCTCCTGCCGGTCGTGGACGCCGTAGATCTGGAGCAGTTTCTCCACGTCCGGAAGGCGCAGCCGGGCGACCTTCGCCGCTTCGAGCCGGCGGATCGTGGAGTGGCTCACCCCGATCGCCTCACCGGCCTGCTCGAACGTGAGACCGGCGCGGGTGCGCAACTCCTCCAACTGCCTGCCGAGGATCATCCGCAGCACGGAGGGAGCGCCGCCCCAGTCGGTCTCCGTGGTCACACCGTCTCCCCTTCACCGTCCCGCGCCCGGTCCGGACACACGAGTCCGGCACGGGCGCCGCCTCGCCGCAGGAGCATGCCCTTGAACACCTGCAATTTTCAACTTGGCGGTTGCGCACGGTTGTTGACAGGTGACAGAGTGACTCCACCGCCTCTGCCTTCCTCAACCGACGACCAGCACCGACCCGTCGCGGACCCTGCCCCCTCCCCGTGGGACGGTCGCGCGCGACAACGTTCTCATGCCGTCCGTCGCGGCCAAAGGACACACCCCCCATGGATCCGCAGCACACCCCTGACCCACGTCCGTCCGAGGCCGCCGTCCGCGACCGCTCCCGCCCCTTGGGGTCGACGGCGGACCCGCCGGGCCGACGCGGTCCGGTCCCCGTCTCGCTCCGCCTGCCGGCGGGAGTGCGCGCCGGACTCGGGCACGACGCCGTGGGCACCTCCGCCTCCGACGGCGAGCGCCTCCTGGCCCGTCTGCCCCGCGCCGGCTGTGTGTTCGCCGACGGGGAGCGCTGGTGGTGGATCGTCCCGTCCGGCTCCGACGCCGGGGTCAGGTGGCCGTTCGGCACCCACTACGTCACCGGTGACCCGTCCTGGATCCGCCCGCGGCCGCTGGACCCGCCGCGCGGTCCGCTGCTGGTCCACGGGCCCGACGGCGACTCGCCCTACACCGCGCCACTCCCGCTGTACTTCGCCGTCTGCGGGCTCGCCGGTGTACCACCCCACTGGTCCCCGGCTCCGTGACGGTCGGTGCGAACTCCTTTGCCCCGCTTCACCTCTCGAAGCTGGAGGCTCTTCTTCCGATTGATTTCGTTCATCTTATTGACATGCACAGGGAAGGACTACAACGCTGCAAGTCCCCCACACCAAGGAGGACCGTGTGCTTTCCCCACGCAAGCTGACGGCGTCCCTGGCCGTCGCGGCGTCGATCGGCGCCGTGGCCGTCGTCGTCGGGCCGGCCGAACGGGCTTCGGCGGTACCGGAGACCATCCCGCTGACCCTGACCAACGACTCGGGCAGCGCCGAGCAGGTCTACGTCTACGTGATCGGCACCGAACTCGCCTCGGGACGACAGGGATACGCCGACGAGAGCGGCGCCTTCCACGCCTGGCTGGCCGGTGGAGCACCGCCGGTCCCGGCCCCCGACGCCTCGTTCACCGGCCCCGCGAACGGCGCCTCCAAGACCGTTCGGCTTCCGAAGTTCTCGGGCCGGGTCTACTTCTCGTACGGCGAGAAACTGGACTTCCGGCTCGCCGAGGGCGGTCTCGTGCAGCCCGCCGTGCAGAACGCCGACGATCCCAACCACGACACGCTGTTCAACTGGACGGAGTACACGCTCAACGACTCCGGGCTGTGGATCAACTCCACCCAGGTGGACATGTTCTCGGCCCCCTACTCCGTCGGCCTGACGGCGGGCGACGGCTCCACCAAGCAGACGGGGTCGCTCAAGCCCGGCGGCTACAAGGCGGTCGCCGACGGCCTCACGCAGCAGGGCGGCGGCTGGGAGGGCCTGGTCCAGACCCGGAGCGACGGCTCGCCCCTGCGGGTCCTGGCCCCCGGCCACGGCGTCGGCTCCGGCGACCTGCCCGCCGGCGTGATGGACGACTACATCGACCGCGTCTGGGCCAAGTACGCCGGCGAGACGCTCACCGTGACGCCGTTCAAGGAGCAGCCGGACACCAAGTTCTACGGCAGGGTCAACGGCGACAAGATGGAGTTCACCGACGGCGGCGGAGCGGTGGTGACCTCCTTCGACAAGCCGGACTCGGACTCGGTCTTCGGCTGCTACAACAAGCTCGACGCCCCCAACGACCAGGTGCGCGGGCCCATTTCGCGGACCCTGTGCGCCGCGTACAACCGCTCCACGCTGCTCACCAATGCCGAGCAGCCCGACGCCGACGCCTCCGGTTTCTACCAGGACGGCGTCACCAACCACTACGCCCGGCTGATCCACGCGCAGATGCGGGACGGCCAGGCGTACGCCTTCGCCTTCGACGACGTCGGCAACCACGAGTCGCTCGTGCACGACGGCGACCCCAAGGACGCGGCGATCACGCTCGAGTCCTTCGGCTGACCCCGGGCCGGCCCCACCCGTCCCGGACCGCACCACCTTCCCCCCACCCCGGTGCCCGCTCCCCTTCCGTGGGAGCGGGCCCACGAAACGGAGAGACATGGCATCCCCACGACTGCTCCGCGGCTGCCTTCTCGCCACGCTGTCCGCCACCCTGGTCGCGGCCGCCGCGGTGACCCCCGCGCAGGCCGAGCACCGGCCCGGGCCCGCCGCCGCGGTGACCTTCTCCGACACCTTCGACGGACCGGCCGGGTCCGGTGTCGACCCGGCCAAGTGGCAGCTCGAGACCGGCGACAACGTCAACAACCACGAGCGGCAGTACTACACGCCCGGCACCGACAACGCGAAGCTCGACGGCGAGGGCCACCTGGTCGTCGAGGCACGGCGCGAGAACCCGGGCAACTACCAGTGCTGGTACGGCACGTGCGAGTACACCTCGGCGCGCCTGAACACCTCCGGCAGGTTCACCGCGACCTACGGCCACGTCGAGGCCCGGATGAAGATCCCGCGCGGGCAGGGCATCTGGCCCGCGTTCTGGATGCTGGGCCAGGACATCGGCGAGGTCGGCTGGCCCGCGTCGGGCGAGATCGACGTCATGGAGAACGTCGGCTTCGAGCCGTCGACGGTCCACGGCACCATCCACGGCCCCGGCTACTCCGGGTCGGGCGGCATCGGCGCGGGCTACACGCTGCCGGGCGGCGAGGCGTTCGCCGACGCCTTCCACACCTTCGCGGTGGACTGGGCACCGGACAGCATCACCTGGTCGGTCGACGGCAACGTCTACCAGACCCGCACGCCGGCGGACCTCAACGGCAACGAGTGGGTCTTCGACAAGCCGTTCTTCCTCATCCTGAACCTCGCGGTCGGCGGCTACTGGCCGGGCGACCCAGACGGCTCGACCACCTTTCCGCAGCAGCTCGTGGTCGACGAGGTGAAGGTCACCACGAGCGACGGCTGACACCCCCCGCTCCGGTCGCCGGCCCGCCCGCGCTCCCCTCTCAGAGGGTGGTCGTGCGGGCGACGTCGGCGGCCGGGGCATCCTCGTCCGGGGCCGCCGGGGGCGGGAATATCAGGTCTTCGAGCGCGTCCGCGCCGAACAGGAAGGCCATCATCACGACTGGCAGGAGCAGCGCGAGCAGAATCACAGGACCTCCCGGTGGGTCGGTCTGTGGGCTTCGTGGCCCGGCTTCCAGCATGGACCCGAATGGCGGAACTCGCACGGCGGGGCCCGGACGGGGCTTCGGCCAATCGACACGGCGCCGGTTGAGCTCCCCGAGGTCCGAGGCCCCGACAGACCGCCGTGGCCGTGTCCTCGGAGCCGGCCCGTTCCTGCGCGGTGGCTGCCCGGGAGGCGAGCAGCATGAGGGCGTCGTGGTCCGGGGTGCCGGGTTCGGCGCTGTAGGTGGCCAGGGTGAGGCCGGATCCGTGAACAGGGGAGCGTAGAGGGCGCGTCCGAGGTCGTTGACGGCGAGGATGTCGAGGCGGCCATTGCGGATGATGGCCGGTGAGCCGGTCGCGGGCGCCGGGCGGCGGCGACATCGTGCAGGTGGGAGCGTTCGGCGTGGTCGAGCCGGAGGGCGCCGCAGAGCGCGTCGGGGACTTCCCTGGGGTTGCCGTTCCCGGAGACGGGCAGGCCGGCCTGCTGCGGAGTGATCCTGGTGCGGGCGGGTGACGAGGAACTCTCGGATCGCGCGGGCGGTGTCCATGTTGTCCAGGTCAGGAGCAGGGGAACCCGGCTGGGAGGTTCTGTCAGTACCGCAGGCACCCCTTGCGGATGCCGGTCGGCTCCCGGTGACGGACAGTGTTCAACGCCGCGCCCTCGTGTTCGCACCCCTGCAAGGAGTCGTCACCCTGCAAAGGAGCTAGGCACCACATGGCCGGCAACGGATTCGACCAGGTCCTCCCGCTCGGCGAGAAGAACGACGCCTACGCGCAGTACTTCACCGGCCAGAGCCACCTGGCCCCGCTCGCCCCGGGAAGCGTCCCCGTCAGCAACGTCCTCCCCGTCGGCATGGAGCCGGGAACAGTGATCCGCGTCCCCTCGGGTACCAAGCACTGGCACGGCGCCAGGGCCGACTCCTGGTTCTCCCACCTCGCCTTCATCACCCCGGCCGTCACCGACGAGGTGTACGGCAGGCTCCCGAAGAACGGAACACACGCATGACCGCCCTGGACGAGACCTACACCCTGTCCAACAACGTCGAGATCCCGAAGCTGGGGCTCGGCACCTGGTTCATCGACGACGACAAGGCGGCCGACGCGGTCCGCGCGGCCGTGGAGATCGGCTACCGCAACATCGACACCGCCCAGGCGTACGGCAACGAGCGCGGCGTCGGCGAGGGTGTGCGCACCGCCGGGGTGCCCCGCGACGCGCTGTTCGTGTCGACGAAACTCGCCGCCGAGATCAAGGACTACGGCCAGGCGGTCGCCTCGATCGACGCGTCCCTCCAAAAGCTCGGCCTGGAGTACGTCGACCTGATGCTCATCCACAGCCCGCAGCCGTGGGACGACTTCCGCGGCGGCGACTACGCCGAGGGCAACCGCGCGGCATGGCGCGCGCTCGAAGAGGCACATCGGGCCGGCAGGATCCGCTCCATCGGGGTGTCCAACTTCCAGCAGCAGGACCTGGCGAACCTCCTCCGGGGCGCGACGGTCGTGCCGCACGTGAACCAGCTTCTCGTCCACGCGGGCAACACCCCGTCGGAGCTGCTGGACCACTGCGAGCGCAAGCAGATCCTCGTCGAGGCGTACTCGCCGATCGCGCACGGAGCGATCCTGAAGAACGCCGAGGTCAAGGCGATGGCGGAACGGTACGGCGTGTCCGTCCCGCAACTGTGCGTCCGCTACACCCTGCAACTGGGCACGGTGTCACTGCCCAAGACGGCCAACCCCGACCACATGCGCTCCAACGCCGACGCCGACTTCGAGATCTCGGGCGACGACATGGACGTCCTGCGCGGCCTGCGCGACGTGGACTACGGCGAGCACAGCGTGTTCCCCGTCTACAGCGGCAAGTGACGCCTGCTGCGACCGACGGCCGCGTGCCCGGGTCCGTCCGCGGCTGACGCAGTCGCAGCCGCGGGACGAGGGGAGGGCGGCCGACGAGGGGAGGGCGGCCGACGACCGAGGTCGGCCGGTGATGGCCGAAGTCCCACCCACGCACGGTGGGGCTCCCTTGACGGGCTGCTCGGCCGCCCCCATATTCACCATCACCCCCTCGACAACTCCCAGAGGTGACCGTGAGAAGCCTCAGACCCTGGGCTGCCGTCTGCGCAGCCGTCGCCCTCGCCCTTCTCACCACCACGCTCACCCCCACTCCCTCCCCCGCGGCGGCGCCCCCGTCGGGTCCAGCCGCCTTCTCGACGCACTCCACCAGGGCGGCGCTCGCCCGCCTGCTGCCCCGGCACGCCTCGCAGTTCACACTGGTTCCGGTGCGCCGCGCCGGCAGCGGCGACTGGTTCGGTGTCTCCGGCCGCGCCGGGCACATCCGGATCAGCGGGACCAGCCCCGCCGTGCTCCTCAGCGGAGTCGACTGGTACCTCAGGTACACGGCCGAGGTGGACATCGGATGGCCCGGGCGCAGTACGGCGAAGCTGCCGCGCACCCTGCCCGCACCCGACGGAACCGTCCGCCGGCACGCCTCGGTACCGCACCGTTTCGCCCTCAACGACACCGACGACGGCTACTCGGGTGCCTACCGGGACTGGGCCTCGTACGAGAAGCAGATCGATCTTCTCGCCCTGCGCGGTGTGAACGAGGTCTTCGTCCAGATGGGCGCCGACGCCGTCTACTACGAGACGCTCCAGGAATTCGGTTACCCGAAGAAGGAACTCAGGGCCTGGATCCCGGGCCCGGCGCACCAGCCGTGGTGGCTGATGCAGAACATGTCCGGCTTCGCCGGTCCGGTCTCCGAGCGGCTGATCGCGGACCGGGCGGCGCTCGGCCGCAGGATCGCCGACCGGCTGCGCGAGCTGGGCATGACGCCCGTCCTTCCCGGCTACTACGGCACCGTGCCCCCGGGCTTCACGGAACGCAACCCCGGCGGCACGGTCGTCCCGCAGGGCGAGTGGGTCGGCTTCGAGCGGCCCGACTGGCTGGACCCGCGCACGGAGGTGTTCGCCAGGGTCGCCGCCGCGTTCTACCGCCACCAGCGTGAGCTGTTCGGCGACTCCACGATGTACAAGATGGACCTCCTGCACGAGGGCGGCCGGCCGGGCGACGTCCCCGTCGGCGACGCCGCCAAGGGCGTCATGCGCGCCCTGCAGAGCGCGCGTCCCGGCGCCGTCTGGACCCTGCTCGGCTGGCAGAAGAACCCTTCGACGCAGATCATCGACGCCGTCGACAAGAACAGGCTGCTCATCGTCGACGGGCTGTCCGACCGCTACGACGGGCTCGACCGCGAGACCGCCTGGCACGGCGCGCCCTACGCGTTCGGCACGATCCCGAACTTCGGCGGCCACACCACGATCGGCGCCAACACCGCCGTGTGGGCGGAGCGTTTCGACCGGTGGCGCACCAGACAGGACAGCGCGCTGGCCGGCATCGCGTACCTCCCGGAGGGCACGGGCGGCAATCCGGTCGCCTACGAGCTGTTCACCGAACTGGCCTGGCGGACCGAGCCGGTGGACCACTCCGCGTGGTTCGCCGCGTACGCGCAACGCCGGTACGGCCGGCCCGACCCGCACGCGGCCCGCGCCTGGGAGCTGCTGCGCACGGGGCCGTACAGCATGCCGTCCGGTACCTGGAGCGAGGCGCAGGACAGCCTCTTCACCGCCCGGCCCCGGCTGACGGCCACCTCCGCGGCCAGTTGGAGTCCCGGCGCCATGCGCTACGACCCGGACACGGTGCGCGAGGCGCTGGCGGAGCTGCTGAAGGTCGCGCCGGAGCTGCGGACCACCGACGCCTACCGCTTCGACCTGGTCGACGTCGCCCGCCAGGCCCTGTCCAACCGCAGCCGCTCCCTGCTGCCGGAGATCAAGGCCGCCTACGACGCCGGGGACCTGTCCCGGTTCCGTGCGGGGGCCGCCGAGTGGAAGGACGACCTGATGCTGCTGGACCGGCTGCTCGCCACCGACTCCCGTTTCCTGCTCGGCCCGTGGCTCCGGGACGCCAGGTCCTGGGGTCGCACCGCGACGGAGCGGGACGCCGCCGAATTCGACGCGCGCTCGATCCTCACGACCTGGGGCCACCGGTCCGGCAGTGACTCGGGCGGTCTGCGGGACTACGCCAACCGGGAGTGGTCCGGGCTGGTCTCCGACTTCTACGCGATGCGCTGGACGACGTACCTCGACTCGCTCGAGACGGCACTGGTCACCGGACGGCCACCGGCCGCCGTCGACTGGTTCGCGTTGGAGGACGCGTGGAACCGGCGGCACGACCGCCATCCCGTCGAGCCCTCGGGCGATCCCGTGGCGGGGGCCGCCGAGGTGCTCGGCGCCCTGCCCGCACCGGGCGCGCCGGCCCCGGCCGGGTCGGCGCGGTGAGGCGCGTGCGCGGCAGAGCCGCCGGGCTGGTCGTGGCCGTGCTGAGTGGTCTGGTGCTGGCGGTGACGTCGACGACCGCGCACGCCGCGACCGGCCCCGACGTCATCGCCCACCGCGGCTCCTCCGGCATGGCACCCG
>NZ_JOGV01000056.1:0-42482 GCF_000721365.1 Streptomyces sp. NRRL F-5650
GGGCGGGGGTGCGGGCGCGGTCGGGCCAGGGGGCGTGCGGGCGCACGAAGGGGCGGGTGGGATCGAGGGGACCGCCGGTGGGCACGCCGCGCGCCGGGAGCAGCGGCGACAGGTGCTCGTAGACCTCCTGGGCGGAGGCGGGGCGGTGCTGCGGGTCCTTGGCGAGCAGGCGCAGGACCAGGTCTTCGAGCGCCTCGGGAACCTCGGGGCGGATGCGGCGCACGGGCAGCGGTGGCTCGTACAGGTGCCGGTGGAGCACGCCGAGTGCGGTGGAACCGGCGAACGGCACCTCGCCGCTGAGCAGTTCGTGCAGCAGGACGCCGAGCGCGTACAGGTCGGTGTACGGGCCGACGGCACCGCCCATGGCCTGCTCGGGTGCCATGTAGGCGGGCGAGCCGACGGGGGTGCCGGTGTGGGTGAGGCGGGTGGTGTCGGCGTCCATGACGGAGGCGACGCCGAGGTCGAGGACGGTGACCGCGCCGTCCTGTCTGATCATCACATTGCGCGGTTTGAGGTCGCGGTGGACGATCGGCACCGCGTGCACCGCGCTGAGGACGGCGCACAGTTGGGCGCAGACCGCGACGGCCCACTGCCACGGGTAGGGCTCGTGTTCGGCGAGGTGGTCGGAGAGGTCGGCGCCGTCGACGTACTGCATGACGAGGAAGAGGTCCTCACCCTCGCTGCCCGCGTCGTGCACCGTGACCAGGCCGGGGTGGTCGACCTGGGCGGTGACCCGGCACTCGCGCACGAAGCGGCGGCGCAGTTCGTCGGCCTCGGCACCGGCCACCTTGTCGGGGCGCAGGAGCTTCACCGCCACGCGCCGGTCCAGGCGCCGGTCGTAGGCCGTCCAGACCTGGCCCATGCCGCCCTGGCCGATGAGCGTCGACAGCTCGTAGCGGCCGGCGACGACGCGTCCTGTCGCCACGGTCACCTTCCGCCCTGGTGCCGGCCGTCGCGGCCGTCGCGGCCGTCGCGGCCGTCGCGGCCGTCGCGGCCGTCGCGGCCGTCGCGGCCGTCGCGGCCGTCGCGGCCGTCGCGGGGGGCGGGGGCGGGGCGGTACTGCGGCGGCGGCGCGTAGGGGTACGGGCCCGCCGGGTGGGCCGGGGCGTGGTGCGGGCCGGGGGCGGGGGTGTGAGTGTGGGGCTGCGGGTGGCCGGTGAAATGGCGGGGGGCGGCGTGCAGGCGTATGTCGAGCACCAGGAAGTGCGCGGTGGCCGCCGCTCCGAGCAGGAGCGCCGCGGCCACCGCGACGTCGGTGCGGTGGTCCGTCTCGGGCAGCGAACCGGCCACGGCCAGGCAGGCGACGGACAGCGGCAGGCTCGCCCAGGCGGCCGTCCAGTCGTACCAGCGGCCGCGCAGGACGGCGACCCGGAACAGCGGTACGCAGGCGAGCAGTCCGCAGGACAGGAAGCCGGCGGCGGCGTACAGCACGCGCAGGGTGATGACGGTGGCCGCGCCGCGGGAGGGCGGCGGCCCGGCGCTGTTGCCGTACATGACTGCTCCTGGACCGGTGGTGCCGACGTGCCGGACGGACCCGGCCGTTCGAGTGGAGATCCGAGCGTATAGGCCCGCACGGACAACGGGTCACGGATGTGCCGAACCGTTGCCGCTCCGCCCGGCGGCGGGTCAGCGCCCCGGGTCCACCGTGCCGTCCGTGAGCCCGTCGTACATGCCCCGCACCAACTGCTCCCCGAGCCGGCCCGCGAGCCGCAGCGCGCGTTCGAACTCGTCGAGGGCGCGGAAGCGGTCGCCGTAGCCGCGCTGGGCGTCGAGGGGCAGGCGGGGCAGTTGGAGGCGCCGCACGTCGAGGCGGGTGGCGGTGGAGGCGTAGCTGCTGGCCTGCCGGTGGTTGGCGGTGCCGCGCAGGAAGCCCGCGAGGAACCAGGGGTCGAGGGCGGCGGGGTCGGGGCGCAGGAGCACGAGGTTGCGTCCCAGGGCGGCGCCCGCGGTGGCGGCGTCGACGACACGCGCGACCGTGCCGCCGCCGAGTACGGGCACGACCACGTCGCCGGGTTCGGTCAGGACGGGTTCCTCGTCGCTCTCCGGGAGGGTGCCGGAGGGGGCGGTGCCGGCGAGGACGTCGTGGTCGGTGAGGACGGGCACGCGCGCGTGGCCGCCGTGGGTGCCGGTGCGCAGGGTCAGGGCGCCGCCGCGGGCGAGTTCGCCGACGGTGGTGAGCGGCCGGCGGGGCGCCGCGGCGCGTCCGGGGGCGGGGGCGGCGGGGGCCAGTTCGGCGGTCAGGCGCAGGGTTTCGTCCAGGCGCTCGCGTACGTCCGTGAGTCGTCCGCCGGCGCCGGTGGCGGTGGGGGGCGGCAGGTGGCGGGCGGGGGCCAGGTCGACGTCGTCGTCGAGGAGTTCGATGACGGGCAGGGTGCGGGCCAGGCCCGGGCGTTCGTCGAGCCGGCCGGTGCGGTCGAAGGCGCTCCAGGCGTCGAGCACGGCCTCCCGCACGGACCGCCAGTCCGGTCCGCCGCGTCCCTCCCCGGCGAACTGCCCCGTGTCGGCGAGCAGCACCTCGGGCTGCGCGGGCGCCTTCTCGGGCCGGCGCAGCACCCACAGGTGCAGGGGGAGGCTGTACGGCGGCGCCGCGCCGGCGGGCAGGGCGATCACGGCGCGCAGGGCGCCGCGGCGCAGCAGGTCGGCGCGGACGCGGCGGCCGGAGCGGCGGGAGGCCGCGGCGGGCGGCATGAGGACGACGGCGGTGCCCCCGACGCGGACGCGGGCCAGGGCGTGCTGCACCCAGGCCAGTTCGGACTCGGTGCGGGCCGGGAAGCCGTACTCCCAGCGGGGGTCGTAGGCGAGTTCGTCGTGGCCCCAGTTGCGCTCGTTGAACGGCGGGTGGCACAGGGCGGTGTCGGCGCGCAGGCCGGGGAGGGCGTCGGCGCGCAGGCTGTCGCCGGGGGCGACGCGGACGGTGGCGTCCGTGCTCAGGGCGAGGCGCAGGGCGGTGAGGGTGGCCAGCGCGGGGTCGTCGTCCTGGCCGTACAGCTCCTGTCCGGGGCGGGTTGCGGCGGCAGCGGCGCGCAGCAGGGTGCCGGTGCCGCAGGCGGGGTCGAGGACCGTGCGGGCGGGGCCGGCGAGTTCGGCCATCAGCTCGGCCAGGGGGTCCGGGGTGAGGGTGTACTGCCGCGGGTTGGCGTCGAGGTGCCGGCCGAGCAGGAACTCGAAGGTCCTGCGGGCACCCGCGCCCGGTCCGGCGGCGAGTTCGGCGGCGCCGCGCAGGAGGGGGACGGAGGGGAGCAGGCGGGGGGCGATCGGGGTGGGGACGGTGCGGTCGGGGGCCGGGCCGAAGCGGGCGTCGAGGACGTGGTCGAGGGCGGCGGGGAGCATGGCGGCGAGGCGTTCGTCGGAGCCGGCGCTCGCTTCCAGCCACAGGGGCGGGCGGTCGTGGATGAGCAGGAGGACGCAGCCGGTGTGCGCCAGGGCGGTGGCCGGTCCGTCGGGGTGGCCGGCGACCTGCTGCCAGACGCGTTCGCGCGGGGGGACCTCGGCGAGTTTGCCCTGGGCGCGCAGCCAGGCCTCGACGTCGGCGAGGGCGAAGGACGGGCTGGTCTCGGTGCCGCCGACCGGCTGCGGGAAGTCGGCGTGCCGGCGGCGCCAGTTGCTGACGGCGGCGCGGCCGACGCCGGCGAGTCGCGCGATACCGGCGGCGGTCACTTCCGTCCCGTCGCCCCGGGCTGTCCCGCCGACCCCGGCAGTACCGCCCGCCCCGGCGGTCCCGTCGGCCCGGGCGGTCCCGCCGACCCCGGCTGTTCCGTCGGTCCCGGCTGTCCCGGGTGTCCCCTTGTCCCGCACGCTCGGGCCCCCTCGTCCTGGTCGTGTGAGGCCGATCCTACCGACGAACATGCGGGCGCCCTGATTCACATCGTGTATCGACCCACCCCTGTGAATTGTGTTGACTCGGTTCACAGCCTCTGGTCTTATTGACGCATCGAACCGGACGAGGTGATGGACCTCGGTTCACGGTCGACCGATCTGTCTTTGGGGAGAGGACCGACGTCATGGGGATGAAGACCAAGATCGTGCTGGGTGCCGTGGTGGGGATCGCCGTCATCGGCGCACTGTCGGCCAACTCGGGCGACGGGGACGGCGACAGCAAGAGCGACAGCCGCACCTCGGCGAGCGCGGACCAGAACGCGGCCGGCGGCACGAAGGGGGACGGCGGCAGCAAGGCGGACGACACCGCCGAAGCGAAGCCCGCCGAGGACAAGGCCGCCGGAAAGGCCTCCCAGGCCGACCAGTTCAAGGCGTTCGTGCAGAAGAACGGCACGCCCAACGAGAAGGACGCCGTCTCCCACGTCACCAAGGTGCAGGGTGCCGACGAGCAGAACGACATCCTCGACGCCGCGGACGTCTACACCGACTTCACCGGCGGCATCATGGGCGAGGGCATGGGCCCGGCCAAGCTCATCGCCTCGGCGTTCGCCGACTGGAAGGACAGCGACAACGGCCTCGTCACCATCTACGACGCCGACGGCGAGATCCTCGGCAACGGCCAGTTCTGACGGCCTCCCGCGACCGCCCCCGCCCGCACCCCCGAGCCCCCGCGTCCGGCGTCAGCCCCCGCACTGCTCGGACATCATCGCCTTGTCCGCCTTCGTCACGGCCAGTTCGTACTTGGCGGCCACCTGCGCGAACCGCACCGCGTACGCACAGCGCACCGGCTTGCTGGGCGGCAGCCAGGTGGCGGGGCCCGCGTCGCGCTTGGCGGAGTTGGCGCGGCCCTCGACGGGGAGCAGGTTGAGCGGGTCGTTGGCCAGTTGCCGGCGCTTGCTCTCCGGCCATCGCGAGGAGCCCATCTGCCAGCTGTACGACAGCGGCACGACGTGGTCGATCTGCACCTCGGCCGCCTTCTGCTTGCGCCACTCGATGCTCGTCCCCGTGTAGGGGTCGTCCAGCGTCATCGCGATGACCACGCAGTCGGAGCCGGACCGGAAGCGCACCTTCTGGCCGTCGCGCTTGAGCAGGTCGTTCCGCGTGTCGCAGCCGTTGCGGGCGAGCGGGACGCCGTCGGCGGTGTCCATCCAGGCGTAGCCGAACTTGTCGCGCTCGTACCCCGTCTTCGGACCGCGCCCCTTGGTGGCCAGCCCGTCGATCAGTTTGCGGGCCTCGGCCTGCGGCCCGTCCCCCGTCACCGGGGCGAGGCCGGGAGCGGTCCCGTCCGGGTTCTTCAGCGGGCTGACGGCATGACCCGAGGCCGGAGCCTCGGCACCGCCGCCGGAGGCCGGGGCGTCGCCGTCCGACTCCAGGCCCTCGCAGCCGGTCACCAGGGCCAGGGCGAGTACCGCGCCCGCGGCCCAACCGGTACGAATCCTGCTGTGCCGCCTCATGCGCGCCCCTCCCCTTGCCGTTTCGCAGGGACCACCGTAGCGAGGGAGAGGTCGGGGCCATAGGGGGCGTCAGCCGGGCATTAATGGGCACGCGGGACATATCTGTCGTACGGTCGACAGTGAGTCACGTCTCGGAAGGAGCTCTGCATGGGCATCCTCGACAAGATGAAGAGCATGGCCGGCAAGGACAAGGACAAGTCCAGGAAGGTGTCCGACGCCGCCGAACGCCAGGTCAACCAGAGGACCGGCGGCAAGTACGAGAAGCAGGTCGACGCCGCGCAGCAGCAGGCCGAGGGCAAGCTCGGCTTCGGACGCGAGCGGGGCGGCGGACCGGAGCACCAGTAGGCGCTCCCCCTGCCCGGACGCACGGAAGCCGCCCACGGCACTTCCTCCGCGGGCGGCTTCCGCATGTGCGGGCGACTTCCGCAGGTGCGCGGGCGACTTCCCCAGGCACGCGTTCCCCAGGCCCGCGGGCGGCTTGCGCGCGGGGCTTCCGCACGTCCTCCGGCTCTCCGACGGAGACGAAACCGTCCGGCGCGAGCGAGACGAGTCCGTCCGGCGCGAGCGGGCGCTACGACCCCAGGATCGAGGTCAGGAACTCGCCCACCCAGCCCAGCAGTTCCCGGCCGACCAGCGGCTTGCCGCCCACCTTCGCGGTCTTCGGGCGCGGTACCAGCACCTGGTGCGTGCCCGCCTTGATGACGCTGCCGGGATAGAGCCGCTTGAGCCTCAGCTCCTGGGACTCGCGCAACTCCACCGGCGCGAACCGGATGTTGCCCTGGAGCACGACCTCGCCGACGGCGCACGCCCGCGCGAGCATGCGCAGGCCCGCGACCAGCAGCAGGTTCTCCACCGGCTCCGGCAACTTGCCGTAGCGGTCGACGAGTTCCTCCCGTACGGCCTTGATGTCCTCCTCGCTGTTGGCGGAGGCGATCGACCGGTACGCCTGGAGCCGCAGCCGCTCGCCGGGCGCGTAGTCGTGCGGGACGTGCGCGTCGACGGGCAGTTCGATCTTGACCTCGAGCGGCGGCTCCTCCTCCACACCGCCCTCCAGCGAGGCCCGGTAGTCGGCGACGGCCTCGCCGACCATCCGTACGTACAGGTCGAAGCCGACGCCGGCGATGTGGCCGGACTGCTCGCCGCCGAGCAGGTTGCCCGCGCCGCGGATCTCCAGGTCCTTCATCGCCACGTACATGCCCGCGCCCATCTCGGTGTGCTGGGCGATGGTGGCGAGCCGCTCGTGCGCGGTCTCCGTCAGGGGCTTCTCCGGCGGGTACAGGAAGTAGGCGTACCCGCGCTCGCGGCCCCGGCCGACGCGGCCGCGCAACTGGTGGAGCTGGCTGAGGCCGAAGTTGTCGCCGCGTTCGACGATGAGGGTGTTGGCGTTGGAGATGTCGATGCCGGACTCGACGATGGTCGTGGAGACCAGCACGTCGAACTTCTTCTCCCAGAAGTCGACGACGACCTGCTCCAGCGCCTGCTCCGACATCTGGCCATGGGCGGTGGCGATGCGCGCCTCGGGCACGATCTCGCGGAGCTTGGCCGCCGCGCGGTCGATGGACTCGACCCGGTTGTGGATGTAGAAGACCTGGCCCTCGCGCAGCAGCTCGCGGCGGATCGCGGCGCCGATCTGCTTGTGCTCGTAGGGGCCGACGAAGGTCAGGACCGGGTGGCGCTCCTCCGGCGGGGTGGTGATCGTGGACATCTCGCGGATGCCGGTGACCGCCATCTCCAGGGTGCGCGGAATCGGCGTCGCGGACATGGTCAGCACGTCGACGTTGGCGCGCAGCTTCTTCAGCTGCTCCTTGTGCTCGACGCCGAAGCGCTGCTCCTCGTCGACGATGACCAGGCCCAGGTCCTTGAACCTGGTCTCGGAGGAGAACAGGCGGTGGGTGCCGATCACGATGTCCACCGAGCCGTCGCGCAGCCCCTCCAGCGTCGCCTTCGACTCGGTGTCGGTCTGGAAGCGGGACAGCGCCCGGACGTTCACCGGGAACTGCGCGTACCGCTCGCTGAACGTCCCGAAGTGCTGCTGCACCAGCAGGGTCGTCGGCACCAGCACCGCGACCTGCTTGCCGTCCTGGACTGCCTTGAAGGCGGCCCGGACCGCGATCTCCGTCTTGCCGTAGCCGACGTCGCCGCAGATCAGGCGGTCCATCGGGACCGTCTTCTCCATGTCGTCCTTGACCTCGGCGATGGTGGTGAGCTGGTCCGGCGTCTCCGCGTACGGGAAGGCGTCCTCCAGCTCGCGCTGCCAGGGGGTGTCCGCGCCGAAGGCGTGTCCCGGCGCCGCCATGCGCGCGCTGTACAGCTTGATCAGGTCGGCGGCGATCTCCTTGACCGCCTTCTTGGCGCGGGCCTTGGTCTTGGTCCAGTCGGCGCCGCCGAGCCGGTGCAGGGTGGGGGCCTCGCCGCCGACGTACTTGGTGATCTGCTCCAGTTGGTCGGTGGGGATGTAGAGCCGGTCGCCGGGCTGGCCGCGCTTGGCGGGGGCGTACTCCACGACCAGGTACTCGCGGGTGGCGCCCTGGACGGTGCGCTGGACCATCTCGATGTAGCGGCCCACGCCGTGCTGCTCGTGGACGATGTAGTCGCCCGCCTCCAGGGTGAGCGGGTCGATGGTCTTGCGGCGCCGGGCCGGCATCCGCGCGCCCTCGCGCCCGGCGGCCTTCTGGCCGGTCAGGTCGGTCTCGGTGAGCACGGCCAGCTTGAGGGCCTCGTCGACGAAGCCGTGGTCGACCGAGCCGCAGGAGACGTGCACGACGGAGGGGCTGAGTTCGCCGAGGTCCTGGTCGAGGCGGGCGGCGATGCCCTCGCCGCCGAGGACCTCGACGGTGCGGGAGGCGGGGCCGTGGCCCTCGGTGAGGTAGACCGCGCGCCAGCCGTCGGCGAGCCAGCCCTTGGTGTCGGCCAGCGCCCTCGCGGTGTCGCCGCGGTAGGTCTCGGGGGCGTGCATGCCGAGCTTGAGGGTGTCCGGGTCGCCCTCCTCGCCGGCGGCGGACGTCAGCGACTCGTCGGCGGCGAAGGGCGAGACCGACCACCACATCATGCCCAGCTCGCGGGCCCGCTCCCGGATGTCGGCGATGGACCACAGGGAGGCGGCGTCGACGTCGATCGGCGCCTCGCCGCCGCCGGCGGTGGCCGCCCAGGACGCCTGCAGGAACTCCTGCGAGGTCGCCACCAGGTCGGCGGCCCGGGTCCGCACCCGCTCCGGGTCGCAGACCACGGCCATCGACCTCACGGGCAGGACGTCCAGGAGCAGTTCCATGTCGTCGACGAGGACCGGGGCCAGCGACTCCATGCCCTCGACCGCGATGCCCTCGGCGATCTTGCCGAGCAGTTCGCCCAGCTCGGGGTGGTCCTCGGCGAGGGCGGCGGCCCGCTCGCGCACGTCCTGGGTCAGCAGCAGCTCGCGGCAGGGCGGGGCCCACAGGCCGTGCTCGGCGACCTCCAGGGAACGCTGGTCGGCGACCTTGAAGTAACGGATCTCCTCGACGTCGTCGCCCCAGAACTCGACCCGGAGCGGGTGCTCCTCGGTCGGCGGGAAGACGTCGAGGATGCCACCGCGCACGGCGAACTCGCCGCGCTTCTCGACCAGCTCGACGCGCGCGTACGCCGCTGCCGCCAGCGCCTCGACGACCTCCTCCAGGTCGGCGCTCTGCCCGGTGCGCAGGGCGACCGGCTCCAGGTCTCCCAGGCCCTTGACCTGCGGCTGGAGCACGGAGCGCACGGGTGCCACGACGACGGAGACGGGGCCGGTCTCCGGGTCGTCGGGGCGGGGATGGGCCAGGCGCCGCAGCACGGCGAGGCGGCGGCCGACGGTGTCGCTGCGGGGGCTGAGCCGCTCGTGCGGGAGGGTCTCCCAGGAGGGGTACTCCGCGATGCCCTCGGGGGGCAGCAGGGAGCGCAGGGCCGCCGCCAGGTCCTCAGCCTCGCGTCCCGTCGCCGTCACCGCCAGCACCGGGCGGCCCGTCTCGCGGGCCAGGGCGGCGATCGCGAAGGGGCGGGCCGCGGGCGGGCCGACCAGGTCGACGTGCATGCGGTTGCCGTCTGCGGCGGCCGAGATCGCTTCCGCGAGGGCGGTGTCCTTGACTACGGCGTCGAGCAGACCGTGCAGGCTCATTCGGGGCGCTTTCCGTGCGAGGGGGGTGGGGCAACGCGAGTAGCCCGACTCGGTGAGGGTCGGGGCTGTCCAGGTTACGTCGGTCCGCTCCTCGGCGCCGGGGCTGTGGATGACGCGGGTGCTGTGGATGACGCGGGCGGGGTGTGGACGACGCCGGGCCGCGCACGACACAAGCAGGGCACGGACAACGCCGGACCGCGCACGACACAAGCAGGGCACCGACAACGCCGGACCGCGCACGACACAAGCAGGGCACCGACGACACAGAGCCGTCGCCGGAGTACGTGACGGGCCGGGACCGCGGTGGGCGCACCAGGGTGCTCCACCCCCTCTTGGGCCCGGGGCCTCTACCCGCCCACCATGCGACTCCGGCTCGGTGGGCTGGAAGGCCCCCGCGAAAAGAGGCCCGGCGCCCCGCCCCCCTGGGACGTCGGCGCCGGGCCCTCCCCCGCAACCCCCGTGTGCGGTGGCTGTCGGGCCGGGTGCTACTCCGTCGCGATGGCGTTCAGGACGTTCATGCGGCCCGCCCGGAAGGCCGGGACCAGCGCGGCGAACAGGCCCACGAAGGCCGAGCCGATGAAGACCCCGATGATCGTCGGCCACGGGATGTCGAGGACGTTCAGGCCCTCCAGGGCGAGCAGCCGCTGGGCCGTCGCGCCCCAGCCCATGCCCAGGCCGAGGCCGAGCAGGGCACCGAAGAGGGCGATGACCACGGACTCCAGGCGGATCATGCGGCGTAGCTGGCGGCGGGAGAGGCCGATGGCCCGCATCAGGCCGATCTCCCGGGTCCGCTCGACCACCGACAGCGCCAGGGTGTTCACGACACCGAGGACGGCGACGATGATCGCGAGGGCGAGCAGGCCGTAGACCAGGTTCAGGAGCTGGCCGATCTGGTCCTTCAGTTCCTGCTTGTAGTCGGTCTGGTCGGCCACCTGGTACTGCGGGTAGGCGTCCAGCGACTTCTTCAGCGCGGCGTACGCCTGGTCGGCCTGGCCGTCCTTCGCCTTGGCGAACATGATCGTGTTCGGCGGGACCTTGCCGGCCGGCAGGTACTTCTCCATCGTCTCGATGCTGATGTACCGGGCGCCCTGGTCGATGGCCACGTCGTCACTGGTGATCGCCGCGACCTTGAGCCTGGCGGTCTCGCCGCCCTTGAAGGCGACGGTGACGGTGTCGCCGACGTGCACGCCGTGCTTCTCGGCGTAGTCCGAGCCGACCGACATGGCGTCGGTGCCGTAGGCGGCGGAGAGCGTGCCCTCCGTCGTCGCGCGGCGCACGTCCTCGGCGTAGGTGGGGTCGGCGGCGGTGAGGCCGTCGTCGTCCGTCTTGCCGTCGGGCGAGGTCAGCGTGGCGTCGAGCACCTTGTAGCGGGTGACGTGCTCCAGGCCGGGCGTGCCGGTCATGGCCTTCTCGGCCTGCGGGACGATCCGCTGGTTGCCCTGGACGATGAAGTCCGCGCCGACCGTCTTGTCCAGCTCGCCGGTGGCCGAGGCGACCATGGAGGAGCCGACGACGGACAGGCAGGCCACCAGCGCGAGGCCGATCATCAGGGCGGCACCGGTGGCGCCGGTGCGGCGCGGGTTGCGCAGGGCGTTGCGCTCGGCCAGGCGCCCCACCGGGCCGAAGGCCCGCAGCAGCACCGCGCTGATCACCCGGACCACGACGCCGGCCAGCAGCGGGCCGATGACGACGAAGCCGATGAGCGAGAGGACGATGCCCGCGCCGAGCATCAGCGAGCCGTCGCCCGCCTTGTCGGCGGAGGCGGCCGTGAGCAGGGCGGCGACGCCGGCGCCGGTGAGCACCAGGCCGATCGCACCGCGGATCCAGCCGGCCTTGGCGTCGGCCGGGGTGCCGGCGTCGCGCAGGGCGGCCATGGGGGAGATCCTGCCCGCCCGGCGGGCCGGCAGGTAGGCGGCCAGGACGGTGACCACGACACCGAGGACCAGGCCGGTCACCGGGGTCGCCGCCTTGATCGTCAGGTCGTCGGTGGACAGGTTCATGCCCGCCGCCGACATCAGCTTCATCAGGCCGACCGCGATGCCGACACCGGCCGCGACGCCGAGGACCGAGCCGACGACGCCGAGCAGGAGCGCCTCGACCAGCACCGAGCGGTTGACCTGCCGGCGGGAGGAGCCGATGGCCCGCATGAGGCCGATCTCGCGGGTGCGCTGGGCAACCAGCATGGAGAAGGTGTTGATGATCAGGAAGATGCCGACCAGGAACGCGATCCCGGCGAAGCCGAGCATGGCGTACTTGATGACGTCCATGAACTCGCCGATGTCCGCGCGGCCCTCGTCGGACGCCTCCTTGGCCGTCTGGATCTTGAACGCGCCGTCCCCGAGGGCGCCGGAGACGTTCTGCTTGAGCTGTGCGTCGGTGACGCCGGACGCGGCGGTGATGTTGAACTGGCTGAACCGGCCGGTGCCGCCGAGCAGCTCGCGCTGCGCGGTGGGCGTGTCGAAGTAGACGACCGCGGCACCGGGGTTGGTGACGGTGAAGGAGGCGATGCCGACGATCCTCGCCTTGAAGTCGCCGGTCTGGGCGATGGTGCGCAGCTCGTCGCCGATCTTCAGGTCGTGCTTGTCGGCGGTGTCGGAGTCGATCATCGTCTCGGCCGGACCGCGCGGGGCGTGCCCCGAGGTGATCTCCATGGAACGCAGGTCGTTCCTGGTCCAGTTCCCGGCGATGGTCGGGGCGCCGCTGGTGGCCCCCACGTTGTCGTTGTCGGCGTTGACGACGGTCACGTTCGTCGAGGCGACCGCGCCCTCGACGGACTCGACGCCGTCCACCGAGCGGATCTTCTCCAGCGTGGACGCCGGCAGCGACTCGGGCACCCCGCTCTGCGGGGTCTCCTCGCTCTTGGCGTCCTTCGGGGAGACCGTGACGTCGGAGGAGGTGATCGCGAACAGCTTGTCGAAGGTGGTGTTCATCGTGTCGGTGAACACCAGGGTGCCGCACACGAACGCCACCGACAGCAGCACCGCCACCGCCGAGAGCGCCATCCGGCCCTTGTGCGCGAGGAAGTTGCGCATCGAGGTCTTCACGACGGTCATGACGTGCGCCCCCGGGCGTCGAAGTCCTTCATCCGGTCGAGGACGGCTTCCGCGGTGGGCTGGTGCATCTCGTCCACGATCCGGCCGTCGGCGAGGTAGAGCACCCGGTCCGCGTAGCTGGCGGCCACCGGGTCGTGGGTGACCATCACGATGGTCTGGCCCAGTTCGGTGACCGAGCGGCGCAGGAAGCCCAGGACCTCGGCACCGGCGCGGGAGTCGAGGTTTCCGGTCGGCTCGTCACCGAAGATGATCTCGGGCTGGGCGGCCAGCGCCCGCGCCACCGCGACCCGCTGCTGCTGACCGCCGGAGAGCTGGGTGGGCCGGTGCTTGAGCCGCCCGGCGAGCCCCACGGTCTCCACGACCCTCTCCAGCCACGCGCGGTCGTACCTGCGGCCGGCGATGTCCATGGGCAGCGTGATGTTCTCGAGCGCGTTGAGCGTCGGGAGCAGGTTGAACGCCTGGAAGATGAACCCGATCCGGTCCCTGCGCAGTTGCGTGAGCTTCTTGTCCTTCAGGCCGGTGATCTCGGTCTCGTCCAGGAAGATCTGCCCGCTGGTGACGGTGTCCAGGCCCGCCAGGCAGTGCATCAGCGTGGACTTGCCGGACCCCGAGGGACCCATGATCGCGGTGAACCGACCGCGGGCTATGTCCACGTCCACGTGGTCGAGGGCGACCACCCGGGTCTCGCCCGTTCCGTAGGCCTTCACGACCTGCCGCGCCCGCGCGGCAACGGCCGTACGCCCTCCCGTGCTCCCGTGCGGGGGAATCCTCACGGCCGATGTCATGTCAAGTCTCCTATGTCGGTCATCGAGTGGGCCGCCGGTGCCCTGCGCGGCGTCCGTGCCGCCGCGCCCGTACCGTGCTGCCGTCCCGAAGAGTCTGGCCGGAACCGGGGGCCGACCGCGCTGGTGTTCAGCGCAGTCTTCTGCTGGGGAAAACCCCACCCCCGCGGGTCTGGTCCGCCGCCCCCCAGCGGCGTAAAGCCAGATTAAGGACCGCACCGGGCCCCTCTCGTCCTCCGCCGGTACGAACCCTCCCCGACCCGTAGTACGGAGGTACCCCTAGGGGCACTCCACCCCTCGGTGGAGCAGGTCTCGGGGTTGCCCTCCCCCCTGGGGCGCACCGAGCCTCCACCCTGACGCGACGTCAGGAGCAAGCCGACCGGGCGTTTCGGGGCCCGGCCGCACACCGGCCCGCCCCTTCCGCGCGGGCGTCACTCCACCGCGCGGCCCGTCAGCGAACTGAGGTTGCTGCGCACGGACTCCATCTGGGCCTGCAGTTCGTCCCACCGCTCCCCGTGCTCGCGCAGCACCCGTTCGGTGTCGCGGGCGATGCGCTCCTGACGCGCCCGGGCCCCGGCGAGCAGCCCGGCCGCCCGCTCCCGCGCCTCCTCCTGGCACCGCCCGGCCGCCTGCCCGGCCTCCGCCAGCTCCCGCTCGGCCTCGCGCACCGCCTGCTCCGCGCGCCCCAGCAGTTCCGCATGGCGGGCGTCCAGGGCCCGCGCGCGTTCCTGCTCGTCCCGCTCGGCGGCGGCCCACCGCTCGGCCAGCTCCCGCTCCTGCTCGGCCGCGATCCGGGTACTGCGCCCGCGCGCCTCCCGCAGCGCGTTCAGCGCCTCCGCGCGCCCCGCCTTCACCTCGCGCCGCGCCTCGATCCTCGCCCCGTCGGCCTCCGCACGGGCCGCGAGCAGCACCTGCCGGGCCCGTTCGTCGGCCTCGGCGCGTACGGCGTCGGCGTGCGCCCGGGCCGCCTCCCGCACCCCGGCGGCGTACGCCCGCGCGTCCTGCGTCAGCTCCGCCGCCGCTTCACGCGCCCGCTCCCGCACCGCCTCGGCCTCCGCCTCGACGAGCCGGAACAACTCCCTGGCACGCTCCCCCAGCACCTCGTAGTCCTGCTCGGTGAGCTGCTCGACCGCCTCCTCCAGGTCCCCGAGGTCCGCTTCCATCTCCCTGGCCAGCACGGTGAGCCGGGCGGCCCGCTCCCAGGCCGCGTCACGCTCGTCGGAGAGGGCCGCGACGTACGCGTCCACCTGATCGGGACGGTAGCCGCGCCCGCGCCCGCGTACGGTCGCGAAGCCGTGGGGAGACGCCGAAGCACCGCTCATGCCCATCACCCCTGCATCACCCGAGGCCCACCCCGGGGTGAACCTGCCGCATCACATGGACCCGTCCGACTCTATGGACCGGATGTAAGCCCACATAATCCGACACACCGCACACAAAAGGGCGGGGCCCCGCCGACTCACCGGTCGGCCGGGCCCCGCCCCTCGGGCACGTCAGCGGCGCGAGCGCCTCACAGCAGCCCGTCCCACATCTGCTCCAGCAGCACCGACCACCAGCTCTCCGGCGACCCCAGCGCCGCCGGGTCCAGCGCGGCCAACTGCGCCTGGAAGTCCACCGTCCAGCGGCCCGCCTGCTCCTGGTTCAGACCGAACCTGAGCCGCCACATCCGGCCCAGCAGCGCCAGACAGCGCGCGAACTCCGGCAGCCCCGTGTTCACGAACTGCGGCGGCACCGGCGCACCGCCCGGCCCCGCCTCCACCGGCACCGCCACGATGGCCGCCGTGCCGTACTGCACACAGACCGCCCGCCCGAAGTCGCTGCCCACGACGAGGTACGACCCCGCGTCCGAGGCCGGCTGCACCCCGCGCTCCGCCGCCAGCTCCGCCAGCGTCGGCACCGGGCGCCCCGGCTGGGCCTGCGCCCAGAAGAACGGGCCCATGTCCATCGGCAGCCCGGCCGCCACCAGCGTCTGCGCCACTACCGGCGGCACGCCCTGCCGGGACACCGCCGCCTGCTCGAACCGGAAGACACCCGGTCCGAACGCCGCCGCCAGCTCCTGCCCGATGCCCTCCGGCGGAACCGGCGGCGCCGGCTGCACCTGCGGCAGCGGCGCCCGCACCGGTGCCGGACGCGCGGGACCGTCGGCCACCTGGTGCAACTCGCCCTGGTGCGCCAGAAGTTGCTGCATGCCCTGCTGCCGGCTCGCGTGATCGGGACCGTACGGCGCGATCGAGGTGATCCGCGCCTGCGGCCACTGCTCCCGGATCATCCGCGCGCAGTACGCGCCCGGCAGCTCGCACGACTCCAGCTCGGTGTGCAGTTCGAGCACCTGGTCCGGCGGCACGTTCATGGAGCGCAGCTCGTGGAACATCTGCCACTCCGGGTGCGGCGTGCCCGGCGCGGAACGCCGGATCAGCTGCTGCTCGGAGCCGTCCTGCGCGCGGTAGCGCAGCACGGCCTGGTAGCCGGGGCCGACGGTCGGCTGACCGGTGGGCTGCGGCGGATAGCCGTACGCCGGCGGCTGCCCCGGCACCGGCTGCCCGGGAGGCGGCGGTACGGCACCCGGAGCGCCGGGCGCACCGGGCGGCGGCGGAGGCGTGCCGATGCCGCCGGGGCCACCCAGGGACGGCGACGCCAGCACGGTCTGCGCGTGGTGCACGGCACCGGGAGCGCCGGGAGCCGCCGGGGGCGGCGGTGGCGTACCCGGCGCGGCCGGAGCACCGGGGGCGCCGGGGGCGCCGGGCGCACGCGGAGCCGCGGGCGGCGGCCCGGGAGGCTGCGGGGCGCCGGGAGCCCCCGGCCTGCCCGGGTCGGCCAGCATCGTGGCGGCGTGGTGCACCCCGCCCGGCGGTGTCCCACCCGGAGCGTTCGGCGCACTCGGCGGAGGCGGCGTACCCGGCGCGGCCGGAGGCGGCGTGCCGGGGGCGCTGGGCGGAGGCGGCGTGCCGGGACCGCCCTCCGGTCCCTCGGGGCCGAGCGACGACACGAGCTGGGTCGGCACGTAACCGCCCGCCGGCGTGCCCGGCGCGGGCGTGCTCCCCGGACGCGCGCCCGGCACCCCCGGGGCGCCCGGCGGATGCGGCGTGGACGCGCCGGCGCCACGGCGCGGCGGAGGCGTCGCCCTGCTGGTCGCCGCGTCGGCGATGTCCCCGGCGGGCGCCGCGGACGGCCCGGACGGCGCGGCGGGCGCACCCGCACCGGCGGACGGCTGCCCCGCGGGCGGCGTCGACGGCGCGGGCGGCGGCGTACTGCTCCCGGCGCCCGCGGGCGGCGGCGTCGGCGTACCCGCCCCGGCGGGCGCTCCCGGCGCGTGCGGACCACCCGGCGCGCCCGGCGCACTCGGCTCCCCGATCGCCGGAGCGAGCGCCGTCGGCGGAAGCTGACTGCCGCCCGACATCAGCGCCGTCTTGGCGTCCGACGCCGTCGAGGGCGGCGGCGTCTCGTCGTCGGCACCGCTCAACGGCGGCGCGAACACGGTCTGCGGCAGCGGCACGGAACGGTCCTCACCGGCGTCCGCGTTGGTGTCCGTCCCCGCCCACGGAGTCGCCCCGGCGGGCGCACCCGGCGCCCCGGACGCACCCGCGCCCGGCCAGCCCGCGCCGCTCCCGGACGAGGCGTCCGCCGACGCCGCCGGCGCCGACGGCACCCCGGCCCGCGTCCCGGGCAGCGCACCACCGGCGCCCGACCCCGCACCCCCGGCGTCGCCACCCGACCCGTCGCCGTCACCCCGGCGGCGGTCCGGAATGCCGATCCGGTCCGCCGCCTCCTGCAACCACTCCGGCGGACTCAGCAGGAACGACGTCTGGTTCAGGTCCACCCGCGCCGCGGGCGGCGGAACCGACGCCTCGGCCTCGTCGGGACGGCCGTACTCCTCCTCGTAACGGCGGATCACCTCGCCCACCGGCAACGAGGGCCACAGCGTCGCCTCCCCGCTGTCCCGGGCGATCACCAGCCGTTGCGCACCCCCGTCCGAACGCGGGCCGTCCGCGCGGTCCTCGGCCCACACCACGAACCCGAGGTCGAACTCCCGCACCCGCACCTCCCGGTGCTGGTACGCCGGCAACTCGCCGTTGACCCACTCCTCCGCGCGCTCCTGCGCCTGCGCGAACGTCACCATCGTCAGCTCACTCCCCTACCGACGCCGACACGGGCACCGCACGCGCGAACCCGCCGTCCACCATCAGGTTCGCCACCGTCTCCAACTCCGGCGGGGAGCCCGCCAGACGCGACAGGAACGCGTCGAAATCCTCACCGCACGGCAGCAGCAGCCGCTCCACCCGCTCCGCCGGCGGCCACGCGGGATCCACGTCCCGCACGTCGTCGTACGCGCAGAACCACACCGAACCGATCCGCTCGCCCTTCACCTTCACCGCGAGCAGACCGCCCTGGACGAACGCGACACCCAGGTAGTCCTTCGTCAGGTGGTCCCGCAGGCACTTGTTCACGTAGACCAGGTCGTTGACCGCCGCCTCCTCACGCACCGTGAAGAACGGCTGGTCCACCAGCAGCCCCAGTTCCGCGTCGAGCGCCGTACCCACCGGCGCGCACCCGCCCGCCGCCTTCAGGAACGACCGGTACGCACCCGGCAGCCGGTACCCGAGATCCTCCTCGACCCCCTGCACCTGCTGCTCCGTGACCGCCACACCCGACTTCGGCAGACCGAAGTGCGCCGGACGCGTCTCCTGCAACGGCCGCGTGCCCCGCTTGCCCTGGTCCACCGCCGCCGTCGCGATCCCGCCGTGATGGCGCAACAACGCCTTCACCTCGACCGGAACCAGCTCCATCCGCCGCGAACCCGCCACGTGGTGCCACGTCCAGCCGTGCGGCGTCGCCACCGCCGGCACCGTGTCCCACAGTTCGTGCCCCGACGCCGACAGCGCCGCGTTCGCCGACACGTAGTCCGTCAGCCGCAACTCGTCGACCCCGAACCCCTCCGGCGGGTCCGCGATCTCCGCCACCGCACGCGCGTACGGCGAGAAATCGGGGTAACCACCCGCGTCCACCCGTACCCCTCTCGGGTGACGGGCCGCCCGCACCGGATCCGGGAAATGCACGACCTGCCCGGCATAGGCCGCGTTCGGCGGCGCGGCTGCTTGCCCGAGCCGACCTGTCGTCATGGCGGTTGCCCCCTGCGGCGTCTGTCTGCTGCCAGATCCGTCTGATCTGCCTGCACTGTCTGGTCCACCGCGTCCGAGCGCGGTGCCGACAGCCTATGCGGTACCGCCGGAGGGGTCACCGGCACCGGACCCCGCGCCCGTCACCCGCCCGCCCCGCTTCCGTGACCAGCCGTCACCCTCCCGTGACACACCGCCCATACCCGGGCGTGTCGCCACGCCCCAGCTTCCACAGCAGCCACGCGATTTGGCACCCTGTGACCTCCGGGGGGATGCTCAGGAGGGGAAACGATCATGAGTGCGACACAGACGGGACCCGACACCGCGCGGTCCGACGACCCCCGCGGCGGCGACCCCCGCATCGGCTGGAGCAGCACCGACGCCGCCCAGGCCCCCACCCTCCGGCACCGCCGCGACGGCATACTCCCCACCGTCGCCGCCGCCCTCTCCGTACGCGGCACCACACTCACCGGCACCGCCACCCGCGCCGACACCCCGCCCGCCCTGCACCACCTCGTCCAGGACTTCCTCGACACCCTCACCAGCGGCCAACGCGACCGCT
The DNA here is from genome assembly GCF_000721365.1 of Streptomyces sp. NRRL F-5650. Taxonomy (NCBI): domain Bacteria; kingdom Bacillati; phylum Actinomycetota; class Actinomycetes; order Kitasatosporales; family Streptomycetaceae; genus Streptomyces; species Streptomyces sp. NRRL F-5650. The sequence goes on from NZ_JOGV01000056.1 coordinate 18,965, forward strand.
ACACCGGACGCTGCGCGGAGACCATCCTCATCTCCCGGCACCTCGCCACCGCCGACGCCGCACGCAGCAAGCGCGCCGCACGCAGACCCATGACCAACGGCGAAGCCCGCAAAGCGCTCAAACACGCCAAACTCACCACCCGCCGCATCCGCGAGGACGGCGACCCCCTCCACGGCGCCTTCGCCGCACCCTGCCGCGCCTGCACCGCCCTCACCGCCCACTTCGGCGTCCGCGTCGTCGACCCCACGGCCGACCAGGACTGACCGGACAGACCGAGCCGAACCAGCCGACGAGACGAACCAAGGGCAGATGCAAGCCGACCGCACCTCCACCCCCCGCTTCCCCGTCCCCGTCGACGCCGCCCTCCGCGACGCCGGCTGGCAACCCGGACGCTGGGACATCAAACAGGCCGAGATCTGGGCCGACACCCTGCGCGCACACACCTCACCCGCGGGACACCGCCACACCGTCTTCCCCGCCGCCGTGGAAGCGTGGGCCGAATTCGGCGGCCTCCACATCACCCCCACCGGACCCGGCCGCCAGATCGCCCCCGCCGCCGTCCACCTCGACCCCCTGCACGGCCTCCACATGGCCCGCACCCTCGGCGACCTCGGCCGCGCCCTGGACACCCAGACCTGCCCCCTCGGCACCGAGACCGACAGCCACGCCCTCATCGCCATCGACGCCGAAGGCCGCGTCTACGCCCTCGACCACACCGGCGACTGGTACCTCGGCCCCACCATCGACGCCGCCCTCGCCACCCTGGTCGCCGGCACCCAGCCCACCCGCCTCACCACGAGCTGAAACCGCCCCGCACCCACGACGCCGCACCCACGACGCCGGGCCTACGCCGCCGCACCTACGACGCCGGAATCACCGCCGACACCCGGAAACCCCCCGCATCGGTCGGCCCCGACACGAACACACCCCCCAGAGCGGCCACCCGCTCCTTCATCCCCACCAGACCGTTGCCCCCCGACGGCAACCGCGCCGACGCCTCCCCCGACAGCTCCGGCGGCGGCTCGTTCTCCACCTGCATCGCGATCTCCGACACCCGGTGAGCCAGCCGCACATACGTCTTCGCGCCCGCCGCGTGCTTGTGCACGTTCGTCAGCGCCTCCTGCACCACGCGGAACGCCGTCGACTCCACCTCCGCCGCATACAGCCGCGTCTCCCCCTCCACCGACAGGTCCACGACCATCCCGGCCGCCTGCGACTGCCCGATCAGCTCCTCCAGCTCCGACAGACACGGCCCGTCCGACGACGCCTCCCCGTCCTCCGCCGCCCGCGACGCCGCCACCGCGGCGGCCATCCCCACCGCCGCCAACGGCACCGACGCCCGCTCCGCACGCGCACCGCCCCCGCCGCTGCGCAGCACCCCGAGCATCTCGCGCAGCTCCGTCAGCGCCTGCCGGCCCATGTCGCCCACCAGCGCCGCGTTCTTCACCGCCTTCTCCGGGTCCTTCCGCGCCACCGCCTGGAGCGCGGCGGCGTGCACCACCATCAGACTCACCCGGTGCGCGACCACGTCGTGCATCTCCCGCGCGATGCGCGTCCGCTCCTCGCCGCGCGCCCACTCCGCGCGCTCCTCCGCCCGCTCGGCGAGCAGTTGCAGCTCCCGCTCCAGGCTGTCCGCCCGCTCCCGCAGGCTCTCCATCAGCCGGCGCCGCTGCCCCACGTACAGGCCGAGCAGCAACGGCGGCGCGGTCATGCCCAGGGACGTCCCGATCGACGCGAAGGGAAAGAACCAGTCCCCCACGTCCACGCCCTCCCGGCCCATGTCCTGCCGCAACCGCACGAACGTCACGATCAACGTCCCCAGGAACGTCATCCCCGCCAGGGCCCCGATGATCCGCCGCGGCAGCTCCGACGCCGCCAGCGTGTACAGGCCGACGACTCCCAGCAGGAAGCCCATCTCGGCCGGCGTGATGGCCAGCGCCACCAGCACCACCGCAACCGGCCACTTCCGCCGCACCACCAGCACCGAACCGGCCAGCAGCCCGAACAGGACCCCCGTCCCCACCGGGATCCCGGCGTCCCGCGCGAACGGAACCCCCTCCACCGCACACTCCAGCGCGGACACGGCACCGAGGCTCACGTCGAGCACCGCACCGCGCCGCCTGTCCCACCACGCGGGCCCACCCCGGGCCGGCGCGTGGTCTTCCCCCGTCGTGGTCATGCCTCCAGCCTACGGGCGCCGACCGCCCCCTTTCCGGTGACTTTCGACAAACGATAGGACGCGATACCCCTCGAACCGGTGAACCCCGCGCCCTTCATCTCCGGAGGCGAGCATTCCGGCCGGACGGTATGCCCATGGCACGTTCACAGAACAGGTACGCGGACTCAACCGGCTCGTGAAGGGCGAGCCGCCTCCCGAGTGGACGAAGCGGCCGCGCGCGAAGGACGGCCTGAGGGAGCGGGCCCGGGAGCTACGGCTTCAGGGCTCGACGTACGACCAGATTCAGATGGAGCTGGGGTGCAGCAAGAGCTCGATCTCGCTGTGGGTGCGGGACCTGCCTCGCCCGAGCGCACAGCAGTCAGACCCCAACGTGATCAGCCTCTTCCTGCGACGGCTCGACCTGCTGGAAGTGACGCGAGACCGCCCGACCGTACGCGTCAGCATTCAGCAGGGCCACGCTCAAGAAGCACAACCCTCGTACGACGCGAAAACACCGGGAACTCTTACCACGGTTGCCTGATGATCTACGTCCGCAAGAGCGCCGACCCGTACCGTCGCATGGAGGGCGCCTGGTACGGCATAGTAGGGGCTGCGCCCGCAACCGATCTAGAAAATCGGACATAGCAGGCAAACCATCCCGGGTCGTCTAATGGCAGGACAAAGAGTTTTGGTCTCTTGAATGAGGGTTCGATTCCTTCCCCGGGAGCCTTGAGTTCGGGTCCTGACTGCCAGACAGTGCCGTCAGGGCCCGCACTCATGTCCCCCGCAAACCGCCCCGGTATCCTGCGGATGTCCCCACCTCCTCAACAGCCGAAGGGCATCCCGTGAGCGCCATTCGCCCGGCAGCCGTCGTCGTTCTCGCAGCGGGTGAGGGCACCCGTATGAAGTCGGCCACTCCCAAGGTCCTGCACGAGCTGTGCGGCCGGTCCCTCGTCGGGCACGTGCTCGCCGCCGCCGGTGAGCTGGACCCCGAGAACCTGGTCGCCGTCGTCGGGCACGCCCGCGAGAAGGTCACCGCGCACCTCGCCGAGGTCGCCCCCGGCGTCCGCACCGCCGTCCAGGAGCAGCAGAACGGCACCGGGCACGCCGTGCGGATGGGCCTGGAGGCGCTGGGCGGTGCCGTGGACGGGACCGTGGTGGTGGTCTGCGGGGACACTCCCCTCCTCACCGGCGAGACGCTCAAGGCGCTCGCGGCCACGCACACGGCCGACGGGAACGCCGTCACGGTGCTGACCGCCGAGGTGCCGGACGCGACCGGGTACGGCCGGATCGTGCGGGACGGGGCCTCGGGTGCCGTCACGGCGATCGTGGAGCACAAGGACGCCTCGGAGTCGCAGCGGGCGATCCGGGAGATCAACTCGGGTGTCTTCGCCTTCGACGGGCAGTTGCTCGCGGACGCGCTGGGCAAGGTGCGCACGGACAACAGCCAGGGCGAGGAGTACCTGACGGACGTGCTCGGGATCCTGCGCGAGGCGGGGCACCGGGTGGGTGCGTCGGTGGCCGGGGATCACCGCGAGATCGCGGGGATCAACAACCGGGTGCAGCTCGCCGAGGCGCGCCGGATCCTGAACGACCGGCTGCTGACCGGGGCGATGCTGGCCGGCGTGACGGTGGTGGACCCGGCCACGACGTGGGTGGACGTGACGGTGACGTTCGAGCAGGACGTGGTCGTCCACCCGGGTACGCAGTTGCACGGGGCGACGCATCTGGCGGAGGGCTGCGAGGTGGGCCCCAACACCCGCCTGACGGACACCCGGGTCGGGGCGGGGGCGCGGGTGGACAACACGGTCGCCAACGGCGCGCACGTCGGTCCGCAGGCTTCCGTGGGTCCGTACGCGTATCTGCGGCCCGGGACCCGGCTGGGCCTCAAGTCGAAGATCGGTACGTTCGTCGAGGCGAAGAACGCGTCGATCGGCGAGGGGACGAAGGTCCCGCACCTGTCGTACATGGGTGACGCGACGATCGGCGAGTTCTCGAACATCGGTGCCGCGAGTGTGTTCGTGAACTACGACGGGCAGGACAAGCACCACACGACGATCGGCTCGCACTGCCGTACCGGTTCGGACAACATGTTTGTGGCTCCTGTCACGGTCGGGGACGGTGCCTACACCGCCGCCGGCTCGGTGATCACGAAGGACGTGCCGCCCGGTTCGCTGGCCGTGGCCCGTGGCCAGCAGCGGAATATCGAGGGCTGGGTGGCCCGGAAGCGTCCGGGGAGCGCGGCGGCGAAGGCGGCCGAGGCGGCGTCCCGTGAGGCGGACGGCGAAGACTGACCGGAAACCGGCGCGTCGGACACGGCGTACCGTGATAAGTGCACATCCGCACCCCACAAGCTGAGACGCCCCCGCGGTCAGTCGGGTGAGCGCCCATGTCGCTCAGCTGCGAACCTCTGAGGAGAAAGTGCTGTGACCGGGATCAAGACGACCGGCGAGAAGAAGATGATGCTCTTCTCCGGCCGCGCACACCCCGAGCTTGCCGAGGAGGTCGCCCAGCAGTTGGGTGTCGGGGTCGTCCCGACGAAGGCCTTCGATTTCGCCAACGGCGAGATCTACGTGCGGTATCAGGAGTCGGCACGTGGTGCGGACTGCTTCCTGATCCAGAGCCACACGGCTCCGATCAACAAGTGGATCATGGAGCAGCTCATCATGATCGACGCGTTGAAGCGCGCGTCGGCCCGCTCCATCACCGTGATCGTGCCGTTCTACGGTTACGCGCGGCAGGACAAGAAGCACCGCGGGCGTGAACCGATCTCGGCGCGTCTGGTCGCGGACCTGATGAAGACTGCGGGTGCGGACCGGATTCTGACGGTGGACCTGCACACGGACCAGATCCAGGGCTTCTTCGACGGCCCGGTGGACCACCTGTTCGCGCTGCCGCTGCTGGCGGACTACGTGGGTGCGAAGGTGGACCGTTCGAAGCTGACGGTGGTCTCGCCGGACGCGGGCCGGGTGCGGGTGGCCGACCGTTGGTGCGACCGGCTGGGCGCGCCGCTGGCGATCGTGCACAAGCGGCGGGACAAGGACGTGGCGAACCAGGTCACGGTGCACGAGGTCGTGGGTCATGTGAAGGGGCGTATCTGCGTCCTGGTGGACGACATGATCGACACGGGCGGCACGATCTGCGCGGCGGCGGACGCGCTGTTCGCGCATGGTGCGGAGGACGTCATCGTGACGGCGACGCACGGTGTGCTGTCGGGTCCGGCGGCGGACCGGCTGAAGAACTCGAAGGTGAGTGAGTTCGTGTTCACGAACACGCTGCCGACGCCGAGCGAGCTGGAGCTGGACAAGATCACGGTGCTGTCGATCGCGCCGACGATCGCGCGTGCGGTGCGCGAGGTGTTCGAGGACGGTTCGGTGACGAGCCTGTTCGACGAGCAGTGAGCTTTGTGCAGTAACCGTTCTGCAGGCTGCGACCTCGCCTGTTGATCGTTTTGGGTACGGCCTTCCCGTCCGAGTAGACTGCTGGAGTTGCTCGGCGAGGGAGGCCGTACCCGTGTTCGCGGGTGTGGGTCTCCGTTATCGACGCGCTCTTCGTAGCAGGCCGTTCGTGGCCGGGTGACCACGTCCGTTCCTGTTCTTACTACGAGGAGTGATCATGTCCGAGGTGAAGCTCGCCGCCGAGACCCGTACCGAGTTCGGCAAGGGTGCCGCCCGTCGTATCCGTCGTGACAACAAGGTCCCCGGTGTCCTGTACGGCCACGGCTCGGACCCGCTGCACCTGACCCTGCCGGGTCACGAGCTGCTGCTGGCGCTGCGTACGTCGAACGTGCTGATCGCGCTGGACATCGACGGCAAGACCAACGAGCTGGCGATCCCGAAGTCGGTCCAGCGCGACCCGATCAAGGGCTTCCTGGAGCACGTCGACCTGCTGCTGGTGAAGCGCGGCGAGAAGGTCCAGGTCGAGATCCCGGTCCAGGCCGAGGGCGAGCTGGCCCCCGGCGGCTACCTGCTGGAGTACGTCCTGGACGCGCTGCCGGTCGAGGCCGAGGCCACGCACATCCCGCAGCAGGTCACGGTGTCGGTGGCGGGTCTGGAGGCCGGTGCCTCGATCCACGCCCGGGACATCGAGCTGCCCTCCGGCGTGTCGCTGGCCGTCGAGGACGACACCGTCGTGCTGCAGGTCCTGGCCGCGCAGGCCGAGGAGGCCCCGGCCGAGGGCGAGGGCGAGGGCGAGGCGGCCGCCGAGGCCTGATCCTCTCCACGGTCATCGTGTGGTCGGCCGCTGTTCCCGTGCGGGGCAGCGGCCGACGCGTATGCGGGGACGGGCAGGCACGGGTACGAGGGACGCGAAGGAGACAGGGACGTGACGACGGACGCGGGCGCGCCGTGGCTGGTGGCCGGCCTCGGCAATCCGGGCGGTGAGTACGCCGCGAACCGGCACAACGTCGGTTTCATGGTGGTGGATCTGCTGGCGGAGCGGATCGGGGCGCGGTTCAAGCGGCACGGCAAGGCGCAGGCGCAGGTGGTGGAGGGGCGGATCGGTCCGCCCGGGCCCGCGAACCGGCGGGTGATCCTGGCGAAACCGATGTCGTTCATGAACGTGTCGGGCGGTCCGGTGACGGTGCTGCGGGACTTCTACAAGGTGCCGGTGGGCAACGTCGTGGCGGTGCACGACGAGTTGGACATCGACTACGGCGTCCTGCGGCTGAAGCTGGGCGGCGGGGACAACGGGCACAACGGGCTGAAGTCGATCACGAAGTCGCTGGGCCCGGACTACCACCGGGTGCGCTTCGGGATCGGGCGGCCGCCGGGCCGGATGCCGGTGGCGGATTTCGTGCTGCGGGACTTCTCGTCGGCGGAGCGCAAGGAGCTGGGCTACTTCGTGGACCGGGCGGCCGACGCGGTGGAGGCGCTGGTGATCGAGGGGCTGGAGCGGGCGCAGAGCGCGTACAACTCGTGACTTGTCCGCCGATGGTGCGCGGGTGAGTTGACCGGGCGTGCGGACATGGCCAATGATCCCCGCCATGCCTGCCTCCGCCGCCGCTCGGGCCCGTCAGGCCCCGTCTGCCTCCTCCGCATCGTCCGCATCGTCCGCGTCCTCCGCATCGTCTGCCTCCTCCGCCCTGCTGACGTTCGGCCGGGTCGCGGCGATGGGGACGGTGACGGTGCTGATCCTGATCGCGGGGGTGTGGGCGTCCTGGGGCACGGCGCAGCACGTGCTGCTGACCAAGGGGCGGGAGCAGGGCACCGTTGAGGTGACCCGGTGCGGGGGTGGGGTGTGCAGTGGGCCGTACACGCCGGTGTCGGCGGGGTCGCAGGCGCGGGAGCGGGTCGTCGTCGAGGACTCGGTCGCGGTGGCGAAGGGGCGGACGTACAGCGTGGTGCTGAAGCCCGGCGGTGACGGCGCGGTGCGGTCGGGTCCGGCCGGGATCCTGTACGCGTGGGTGCCGTTGGGCGGGGCGCTGCTGCTGGCGTCGGTGGTCGTGGCGGGCGGGCTGCGGCGTACCCGGGTGGCGTGGGGGATGGCGGCGGCGGGGTTCGCGCTGCTGACGGCGGCGTTTGTCGCGGTGTGAGTTCGGGCGTACGACGTGAGGTGCCCCGGGCTCGGTGAGCTCGGGGCACCGGTGTTTCACGCGCGGGCCGTCAGGGTGGCCGCGGGCCGGCCGGGCCGGGTCAGCCCGTGTTGCGCAGGCCCGCCGCAACGCCGTTGACGGTGAGGAGGAGGGCCCGGGCGAGCAGCGGGTCGACTTCCTCGCCCGCGGCGGCGGCCTCGCGCTGGCGGCCCAGGAGGGCGACCTGGAGGTAGGAGATGGGGTCGAGGTAGGCGTCGCGGATGGCGAAGGTCTGCTTGAGGACCGGGTCGGCGTCGAGGAGTTCCGTCTCGCCGGTGACGCGCAGGACCTCGCGGACCGTCAGCTCGTGCTCGGCCTTGATGGCGTCGAAGACGTGCTTGAGCTCGTCCGGGACGAGGGTGTCGACGTAGTGCTGGGCGATGCGCAGGTCGGTCTTGGCGAGGGTCATCTCGACGTTGGAGATGAAGTTCCGGAAGAAGTGCCACTGCTGGTGCATCTCGTCCAGCACCGTGTCCAGGCCGGCCTCGCGCAGGGCCTTGAGGCCGGAGCCGACGCCGTACCAGCCGGGGACGATCTGCCGGGACTGGGTCCAGCCGAACACCCACGGGATGGCGCGCAGTCCGTCGAGGGAGACGCCGGAGCCGGGGCGGCGGGAGGGCCGCGAGCCCAGGTGGAGGTCGGCGAGCTGGTCGACCGGCGTGGAGGCCAGGAAGTAGGTCGGCAGGTCGGGGTCCTCGACGAGCTTGCGGTAGGCCGTGTGGGCGGCGTCGGAGACGACGTCCATGGCGGCGTCCCAGCGGGCGAGGGCCTCGTCGGACTGGCGGGGCGCGGTGTGCAGGGCGGAGGCCTGGAGGGTGGCCGCGACGGTCAGCTCCAGGTTCTCCCGGGCGAGCGCCGGGATGAGGTACTTGTCGGAGATGACCTCGCCCTGCTCGGTCACCTTGATCTCGCCCTCCAGGGTGCCCCAGGGCTGGGCGAGGATGGCGTCGTGGGTGGGGCCGCCGCCGCGGCCGACGGTGCCGCCGCGGCCGTGGAAGAGGCGCAGCCGCACCCCGTAGCGGTGGGCGACGTCGCGCAGGCGGCGCTGGGCGCGGTGGATCTCCCACTGGCTGGTGGTGATGCCGCCGAACTTGGAGGAGTCGGAGTAGCCGAGCATGACCTCCTGGACGTCGCCGCGCAGGGCGACCAGGCGCCGGTAGGAGGGGTCGGCGAGCAGGTCCTCCAGGATGGTGTCGGCGGCCTTGAGCTCGTCGGTGGTCTCCAGGAGCGGCACGATGCCGATCCTGGCCCAGCCGGCGTGCAGGTCGATGAGGCCGGCCTCGCGGGCCAGGACGGTCGCGGCGAAGACGTCGTCGGCGCCCTGGCACATGGAGATGATGTAGGACTCGATGACCTCGGGGCCGAAGACCTCCAGGGCGCGCCGGACGGTCTGGAAGACGCCGAGGGTCTTTTCGCCGGGTGCATCGACGGGGGCCGGGGTGGGGGCCAGCGGCCTGCGGGAGCGCAGTTCCTTGGCGAGGAGCTTGGTGCGGTACTCGCGGGGCATGTCGGCGTAGCGCCAGGACTCCTCGCCGAGCCGGTCGAAGAGCTGGCCGAGGGCGTGGTGGTGGGCGTCGGCGTGTTCGCGGACGTCCATGGTGGCGAGCTGGAGGCCGAAGGCGGCCAGGGTGCGGATGGTGCGGGCGAGGCGGCCGTCGGCGAAGAGGCCGCCGCGGTGTTCGCGCAGGGAGGTCTGGACGATGCGCAGGTCGTCGATGAGCTGGGCGGTGCCGAGGTAGTCGCGGCCCTCTTCGTGGGGGGTGCCCTTGGCGAGGCGCTGCTTGGTGTTCTCCAGCTTCTGCCGGATGCAGGTGGCCTTGAGCCGGTAGGGCTCCTCGGCGTTGAGGCGCTTGTAGCGGGGGCTGATCTCGGGCAGCCGCTCCAGGTCGGTCTGGAGCGAGGTCAGCAGTTCCTCGGTCGCGCCGGCGTAGCGGATGGAGTTGGAGAGGAAGCCGCGCAGCTCGTCGATCATCTCCAGGGCGTCGTTGATGCCGTGTTCGTGCTGGAGGATGAGGATGTCCCAGGTGACCTGGGGGGTGACGTTGGGGTTGCCGTCGCGGTCGCCGCCGATCCAGGTGCCGAAGGTGAGGGGGCGGGTGTCGTCGGGGAGCTCGACGCCGGCGCGCTCCAGTTCGGCGGTGAGGTCCTCGAGGACGTCGCCGACGGCGCCCAGGTGCAGCTCGTCGAGGTAGTAAATGGCGTTGCGGGCCTCGTCGGCGGGTTCGGGCCGTACGACGCGCAGTTCGTCGGTCTGCCACACCAGGTCGATGTTCTCGGCGAGGCGGGTGTCCAGGCGGCGGCGGTCGGACTCGTTGACCGGGGTGTCCAGGAGTGCGGCGATGCGGCGCAGCTTGTTGAGGACGGAGCGGCGGGCGGCCTCGGTGGGGTGCGCGGTGAAGACGGGGCGCACGTTGAGGTTGCGGACCGTTTCGCGCAGGTGCTCGGGGTCGGCGTCCTTCAGCCGGTCGGCGGTACGGGCGAGGAGTCCGCCCTCGGCGGCGCGCTTGGCGCCGAGTTCGCGGCCGCGGTGGACCTGTTCGGTGACGTTGGCGAGGTGGAAGTAGGTGGAGAAGGCGCGGACGAGCTTGGCGGCGGTCTCCAGTTCGGTGCCGCGCAGCAGTTCGGCGGCTGCCTCGCCGTCCTCGCGGGTGAGTCGGCGCACCTTCTCGACGAGTTCCAGCAGCTCGGGGCCCTCCTGGCGGACGAGGGTCTCTCCGAGGAGATCACCCAGCCGGCGGATGTCGGCGCGCAGCTCGCTGCTGGTCGTCGTGGTGGTCTGGTCGTCGGCACTGCTCACAGGTGCGGCTCCTTGCAGTGTTGAAGCTCGTCTGGGAGGGAACCCGGACGGCCGTCCCGTGCGGCGGGGCGCCGCTTACCGGTCGGGTCGTCCGGGAAGTAATCAGAGCGGACCGCGCTGTCCGACCGGCTTCCAGGATAGGTGTCGGCCGGGACGCGCAGGCTCTGGGGCTCTTGCCGTGCGGCCACGCACTGCCATACTTACGTCGCCGTAGGTTACGGAACCGTAGGAAAACCGCACGGGTTTCCGGAGCCCGGCACCGGACCTGTTCTCGACCCCACAGGGGACGCGCATGACCACGAGTTCCGATGTGATTCCAGACGCTCCGCAGCCGGCCGGTTCCGCCGCGGCGTCCTCCGCCACGCTGGGCGGTGAACAGAAGCGTTCGATCGAGCAGATCACGCTGCTGCTGTTCATCGCCGTTCCGTTCCTCGCGCTGGTGGCGGCGGTGCCACTGGCGTGGGGGTGGGGCGTGAGCTGGCTGGACCTGGGGCTGCTGGTCTTCTTCTACTTCCTGGGCTGCCACGGCATCACGATCGGCTTCCACCGCCACTTCACCCATGGTTCCTTCAAGGCGAAGCGGCCGTTGAAGATCGCGCTGGCGATCGCGGGGTCGATGGCGGTCGAGGGGCCGCTGGTGCGCTGGGTGGCGGACCACCGCAAGCACCACAAGTTCTCGGACGCCGAGGGCGATCCGCACTCGCCGTGGCGGTACGGCGAGACGGTGCCGGCCCTGATCAAGGGCCTGTGGTGGGCGCACATCGCCTGGATGTTCGACGAGGAGCAGACGCCGCAGGACAAGTACGCCCCGGACCTGATCAAGGACCCGGCGCTGCGGGCGGTCTCCCGCCAGTTCGTCCTGTGGACGGTGGTGTCCCTGGCGCTGCCGGCGCTGATCGGCGGGCTGGTCACGATGTCCTGGTGGGGTGCGTTCACCGGGTTCTTCTGGGGTTCACTCGTCCGGGTGGCGTTGCTGCACCACGTGACGTGGTCGATCAACTCGATCTGCCACGCGGTGGGCAAGCGCCCGTTCAAGTCCCGGGACCGTTCGGGCAACGTGTGGTGGCTGGCGGTCCTGTCCTGCGGCGAGTCGTGGCACAACCTGCACCACGCGGACCCGACGTCGGCACGGCACGGTGTGATGCGCGGACAGGTGGACTCCTCCGCGCGGCTGATCCGCTGGTTCGAGCGGCTGGGATGGGCGTACGACGTGCGCTGGCCGTCACGCTCGCGTATCGATTCGCGCCGCACCACGGAGCAGGACGACGCCCGCCGCCGGAAGGAGACGGCGAAGGCGGCATGATTGACGCCGTGGCGACCGACTCCAGCAGCACCCCAAGCAACGACAAGCCGCGGCGCGCACGTCGCACCCGGATGACCGGCGCCGAGCGCCGCCAGCAGTTGCTGGAGATCGGTCGCACCCTCTTCGCGGAGAAGGGCTTCGAGGGCACGTCCGTGGAGGAGATCGCGGCGAAGGCCGGGGTCTCCAAGCCGGTGGTCTACGAGCACTTCGGCGGCAAGGAGGGCCTGTACGCGGTGGTCGTGGACCGCGAGATGCGGCGGCTGCTCGAGATGGTGACCGGCTCCCTGACCGCGGGGCACCCGCGGGAGCTGTGCGAGCAGGCGGCGTTCGCGCTCCTGGACTACATCGAGGAGTACACGGACGGGTTCCGCATCCTGGTCCGCGACTCCCCCATCCCCCAGTCGACGGGCTCCTTCGCCTCCCTCATCTCGGACATCGCCACCCAGGTGGAGGACATCCTGGGCCGCGAGTTCAAGAGCCGCGGCTTCGACGCCAAGCTGGCCCCGCTGTACGCGCAGGCGCTGGTCGGCATGGTGGCGCTGACCGGCCAGTGGTGGCTGGACGTGCGGCGCCCGAAGAAGGCGGAGGTGGCGGCGCACCTGGTGAACCTGGCCTGGCACGGCCTGGACGGCCTGGAGCCGAAGCCGCGGCTGATCGGGCACCGCAAGAGCTAGACGCCGGGGGGCGAGGGCATGCAGCCGCTGCGTGGAGTCACCGTCGTCTCGCTGGAGCAGGCGATCGCCGCTCCGTACGCGAGCCGTCAGCTCGCCGATCTGGGCGCGCGGGTGATCAAGGTGGAGCGCCCGGGGACGGGGGACTTCGCCCGGGCGTACGACACCCGGGTGCGGGGGCTGAGTTCGCACTTCGTGTGGGTCAACCGCAACAAGGAGTCCCTCACCCTGGACTTCAAGGATCCGCGGGGCCTGGAACTGCTGCGCCGGCTGATCGCGGACGCCGACGTCTTCCTGCAGAACCTGGCGCCGGGCGCGGCGGCCCGGGCCGGTCTGGGCGCCGGGGAGCTGCGGGCGGCGCATCCGGGGCTGATCGTCTGCGACATCTCCGGCTACGGCGCGCCGGGCCCCTACGCGGACCGCAAGGCGTACGACCTGCTGGTGCAGTCCGAGTCGGGGCTGCTGTCGGTCACGGGCACGCCGCGGGAGGTGGCGAAGGCGGGCATCCCGGTGTCGGACATCGCCGCCGGGATGTACGCGTACAGCTCGGTCCTCGCCGCGCTGCTCGAACGGGGCCGGACGGGGCGGGGCGCGCACCTGGACGTGTCGATGCTGGAGGCGACGGTGGAGTGGCTGGGTTTCCCCCTCTACTACTCCTTCGACGGTGCCGGTCCGCCGCCGCGGGCGGGCGCGGCGCACGCGACGATCTGTCCGTACGGCCCGTTCACGGCGGGCGACGGGACGATCGTGATGACGGCGGTGCAGAACGAGCGCGAGTGGCGCGGCTTCTGCGCGGGCTTCCTGCGCCGTCCGGAGCTGGCCGGTCACCCGCACTACGCCACCAACGCGGACCGCGACGCGCACCGGGAGGAGCTGGACGGGCTGATCGCGGCCCGGTTCGCGGAGCTGACCGGTGCCGAGGCGATCGCGCTGCTCGACGCGGTGCCGGTGGCCAACGCCCGGGTGAACACGCTCGCCGAGGTGTGGGACCACCCTCAGCTCGCCGCGCGCGGACGCCTGCACGAGGTGCCCACCCCGGCGGGTCCGGTCCCGGCACTGGCCCCGCCCGGCCCGACCGGCGGGGCGCCGCGCATGGAGGCGGTCCCGGCGCTGGGCGAGCACACCCGGGCCGTGCTCGGCGGTCTCGGTCTGTCGGAGGAGGAGATCGACGTGCTCGCCGCCGACGGCGTGGTGTGAGCCGGGCCCGGGGGCGCGGCGTGCCGCATGGGCCGGGGCACGGTACTCAGCGGCCGTCCCCGACCGGGGCCGGTGCTCAGCGGCCGTCCCGGCCGGGGCCGGTGCTCAGCGGCCGTCTCCCTTCCGCGCGACGGCGAAGACCCGGCGGAAGGGGAACGGGGTGCCGTGCGCCTGGGCGGGGTAGGCGGCGCGCAGGACGGCCCGGTACTCGTCGACGAACGCGTCGCGGGCGGCCGGGTCGTCGGCGAGGGCGTCCAGCACCGGCCGCAGTCCCGTCCCCTTCACCCAGTCGAGGACGGCGTCGTCGCCGGGCAGCAGGTGGACGTACGTCGTCTCCCACACGTCGGCGGTGCAGCCGGCGGCGGTGAGGCGGGCGAGGTAGGCCTCCGGGGTGAGGACGGCGTCGTCGTGGCGCAGGACGCCGGCCAGGCGGTCCCGCCAGCGCCGGGACTCGGCGAGTTCGCGCATCAGGCGGTGGCTGGGGGCGTCGAAGTTGCCGGGCACCTGGAGGGCGAGGGTGCCGCCGGGGGCGAGGCCGTCGATCCAGTCGGGGAAGCGGTCGGCGTGGCCGGGGACCCACTGGAGGGTGGCGTTGCTGACGAGGAGGTCGTACGGCTCGTCGGGGGTCCAGGTGCGGGCGTCGGCGGCGGCGAAGCCGAGGTGGCCGCCGCCGGGGGTGGGACCGGCGTACTGCCGGGCCCGTTCGAGCATCGGGGGCGAGTTGTCGTAGCCGGTGATGCGGGCGGTGGGCCAGCGGTCGGCGAGCAGGACGGTGGCGTTGCCGGGTCCGCAGCCGAGGTCGGCGATGCGGGGCGGGTCGCCGGGGAGGTCGGGGACCCGGGCGAGGAGGTCGGTGAAGGGGCGGGCACGCGGGCCGGCGTGCCGCAGGTACTGGGCGGGGTCCCAGGTGGGGGCGGTGGCGGGCATGGGGCCTCCAGGGGTGTCCGTGCGGAACGGGTACCCAGCGTCACGCCCACACTGTCTCGACGTCAAGAGAGTCGACATCAAGAGACTTCACGTCGACACAACCACTACACTGATCGTCATGGAGGACGAGGTCGATCGGCTGGTCGCAGCGTGGCGCCGGGAGCGCCCGGACCTCGACGTGGAACCGCTCGAGGTGCTGAGCCGCGTCAGCAGGCTGGCCCGGCACCTGGACCGCGCACGGCGGCTGGCCTTCTCCGAACACCAGTTGGAGCCGTGGGAGTTCGACGTGCTGACGGCACTGCGCCGGGCCGGCACCCCCTACCAGCTCTCCCCGGGACAGCTCCTCACCCAGACCCTGGTCACCTCGGGCACGATGACCAACCGCATCGACCGGCTGGCCAAGAAGGGCCTGGTCGAGCGCCTGCCCGACCCCAGCGACCGACGCGGTGTCCTGGTCCGGCTCACGGACGAGGGCCGCGACCGCGCCGACCAGTCGCTGGCGGGCCTGCTGGCCCAGGAGCGCGCGATCCTCGGTGAGCTGTCCCGCGCCCAGCGCAGCGAACTGGCGGCCCTGCTACGCCAGCTGACCGCCCCGTTCGACAACATCCCCGGTTAGGTCGGCGGGCCCCACCCCGGCCCGGCGCGCCAGCGCCACCGCGGCCAGGGTGGAGTGGACGCCCAGCTTGCCCAGGACGTTCTGCATGTGGGTGCGCACCGTGTGCGGGGACAGGTACAGCCGCTCGGCGACCGCCTTGCGGCCGAGGCCGGCGACCATGCAGCGCAGGACCTCGCGCTCGCGCGGGGTCAGCGACTCCACCAGCAGTTCGCTCTCGGTGCGGTGCTTGCGGGCGGCGGTCAGCTCGCGCAGCACGCCGGTGAGCAGGGCGGGCGGCAGGTGCGTCTCGTCGCGCAGCACGCCCCGGACGACGCTGAGCAGCCGGGACAGGGAGCAGTCCTTGGCCACCCAGCCGCAGGCCCCGGCCCCGAGTGCCAGCGCGGCCCGCCTCGGGTCGTCCTTCTCGGCGAGGACGACGACCCGGACGCCCGGCTGCCCCGAGCGCACCCCGGCGACCAGGGAGATCCCGTCCACCAGCCCGTCCTCGTTGCCGTCGCGCACGGGTACGGCGGGCCGGGCGCCGGGCACGTGACCGCCCAGGTCGGCGTCGACGAGCAGGACGTCGAACCGCCGCCCCTCGGACGCGGCGCGTTCCAGGCAGCGCAGCGCGGCCGGACCGCTGCCGGCCGCGGAGACCTCGACGTCGGGCTCGGCGGCCAGGGCGGCGGCGAGCGACTCGGCGAAGATGCGGTGGTCGTCGACGACCAGGACTCGGATACGAACCACGAAACCCCCTCCCCCGAGCTCCGCGCGGAGCAGGGGATACCCATCGTCTGTCCGTCCTCGGATGGCGGCACCGGCACGGGCGCGGATACGGCGTCCGATGTCCCGTGCCCGGACCCCGCACACACCTGTGCCGTGTGATTACTGCTACCCCCGCCCGGGCGTCGTACCCGGCAGTCCCGCCCCCTGAACGGCACCGGCCCCCACCGGTGCTGCCCATCAGAGTACGGGCGGGCGCAGGCGGCGGAAGGCTATTCGCAGAACTGACCCCCGTGCGCGTTTATGGTGTGCCGCATGTTTCGTCTAGTGACAGAAGTCGACAAGGAACGGCGCGATCTGCTGCGCGCCCGCCTGCGGGAGACGAACACGGCGGCCTCCTCCGTCCTGCGTTCCCTGCGCGGAACCCCTCACGAACGCGAATTCCCGCTGCACGTCTGGATGCTGGACGAGACCGGAGACCTGACGGGCGGCCTGGTCGGCCACACCTGGGCGACCTGGCTCCACGTCACGTACCTGTGGGTGGACGACCGCCACCGCGGCTCGGGGCTGGGCTCGGCCCTCCTCGACGAGGCCGAGCACACCGCCCGCACCGAACGCGGCTGCACCGCCGCCCGCGTGGAGACCTGGGACTTCCAGGCCCCCGGCTTCTACACGGGGCGCGGCTACGACGTCGTGTGCGTGATCCCCGACTACCCGCCCGGTGTCACGGAGTACACGCTGGTGAAGCGGTGGGGCTGAGACAGCGGGGGTGAGCTGCCTCGACGCCCCGGGCCCCGGACCGCGGCGGGGGAAGCCGCGGTCCGGGGCCGGTCAGGGGGTGCGGAGGTCTCAGTGGGCGTGGGCGGCGCGGTGGGCGACCTTGTTGACGGCCTTGACGGCGAGGTCGGGGCGGTCGGTGTGGATGTAGTGGCCGCTGCCCTTGGCGGTGGTGACCCGGCTGTCACGGGAGAGCTTGCGCCACTCGCGCTGGCCGTTGGCCCACATCTCTTCGAGGGCGGGGCCGTACTGGGGGACCTCGGCGTACTGCGACTCGTGCTTGAGGATCTCCACGGGGATGCGCCCGGCGGAGCGGACCGGTCCGTCGGCGATGACGAACTGCTCGGGGTTCTGGCCGGCGTTGACCGCGAGGGCGCCGTCGCGGAGCTGGGCGGCGACGCCGGTGGCGTCGGCGGGGACGGTGCGGTTCATGTCGCGGGTGAGGTGGGGGATGGTCGCGTCGAGGAGGACCAGGCCCTTGACGCGGTCGGTGTGGTCGGGGGCGTAGCGGGCGGCGATGTAGCCGCCGAGGGAGTGCCCGGCCAGGACGACGGGACGGTCGCCGGCGAGGCGGTCGAGGACCTTGGTGAGCAGGGCACCGGTGTCGTCCGCGGTCTGCAGGGTGCCCCGGGCGGGCTTGTCGCTCCTGCCCTCGCCGAGGCGGTCGTAGGAGCAGACGCGGTGGGTCGTGCTCAGCGTCTTCTGGAGCGGGGCCATGTTGTCCAGGCCCTCGCCGCCGCCGGCCATCAGCAGCACCAGGGGGTCGTGGCGGTGCGCGGCGCGGCCGGAGCAGGAGACGTTGACCGTGTGGCCGCCGACGCGGATCTTCTTCTCGCCGGTGAAGGAGGCCCCGGCCGAGCGCGCGGAGGCGGCGTCCTTGGCCTTCGCGTCGGCGTTGGCGTACTGCTCGCCCAGGACCAGGCCCGCGCCGGCCACGGTGGAGACGACGGCGATCGCGGCGGTCGCCTTGGCGAGGGTGCGGAACATGGGGGCCTCCAACGGGCAGGAACGGGGCGGGTGTCGGGTGCTCAAGGGTCTTGCTCGGCCGCCCGGTTGTCGTTCCCGGCGACTGAGGAAGACTCTAGGAACCCGGCCGTCCCCGATCGTCACCCCGCGGTGGACACCTGCCCGTAGCTCCCCCGGGGGACAAGCCCCCGGGCCGCCGCCCCGGCCCCGGTCAGAGCAGCCGCCGGGCCCCCGCCGAAGGCACCGCCTCGAACACCCGCGGCTCCTTGAGCCCCGCGGCCGCGAAGGCGTCCTCGACCGCCTTGGTGACGGCGTCCACGTCGGCGGCCTCCACCAGGACGATCGCCGAGCCGCCGAAGCCGCCGCCGGTCATGCGGGCGCCGAGCGCGCCGGAGGCGAGGGAGGTGTCGACGACCAGGTCCAGTTCGGGGCAGGAGATGCGGAAGTCGTCGCGGAGCGAGGCGTGGCCCTCCACCAGGACGGGCCCGATGGCCCGGGTGTCGCCGGACTCCAGCAGCGAGACCACCCGCTCGACGCGCTCGTCCTCGGTGACGACGTGCCGGACCAGGCGGCGCACCTCCTCCTCGTCGCCCAGCCGCTCCAGTGCCGCGTCCAGGCCGTCGTACGGCACGTCGCGCAGGGCGTCGACGCCCAGCAGCGCGGCGCCCTTCTCGCAGCCGGCGCGGCGCTTGCCGTACTCGCCCTCGCTGTGGGAGTGCTTGACGCGGGTGTCGACGACGAGCAGGCGCATGCCCTCGGCGGCGAGGTCGAAGGGGATCTGCCGCTGGGAGAGGTCGCGGGTGTCCAGGAAGAGGGCGTGGCCCTCCTCGCAGCACGCGGAGGCCGTCTGGTCCATGATGCCGACGGGGGCGCCGACGTAGACGTTCTCCGCGCGCTGGCACAGCCGGGCCAACTGCCAGCCGCGCAGGCCGAGCGAGTACAGGTCGTTCAGCGCCAGGGCCACCACGACCTCCAGGGCCGCGGAGGAGGAGAGCCCCGCGCCCGACGGGACCGTGGAGGCCAGGTGGACGTCGGCGCCGGTCAGCTCGTGACCGGCCTCGCGCAGCGCCCAGACGACGCCCGAGGGGTACGCCGTCCAGGACTTGTCCGAGCCGGGGGCCAGGTCGGCGACGCGCAGTTCGACGGGGTCGGACGCGATGTCGGCCGAGTGCAGGCGCAGGATGCCGTCGTCGCGCCGGGAGACGGCCGCGACGGCCTGGTGCGGGAGGGCGAAGGGCATGACGAAGCCGTCGTTGTAGTCGGTGTGCTCGCCGATGAGGTTCACCCGGCCCGGCGCCGCCCACACCCCCTCCGGCTCCGCCCCGTACAGCTCCCGGAACCGCTCGCCGACGGTCCCCGCGACAGCCTCGCCCATGCCCTGACCCCTCGCCCTTCCGGTAACTGCGGTAAGTACTAGCCCGCGCGCCGCTGCGCGAACTCCCACGCGTCCGACACGATCCCCGCGAGGTCCGCGCGGGACGGGTTCCAGCCCAGTTTCTCGCGGGCGGTGTCCGCCGACGCCACCAGGACCGCCGGGTCGCCGCCCCGGCGCGGGGCCACGACCTCGGGGATCGGGTGGCCCGTCACCCGGCGCACCGTCTCGACGACCTCGCGGACCGAGAAGCCGTTGCCGTTGCCCAGGTTGCAGATGAGGTGCTCGCCCGGGGTGGCGGCGGCCACGGCCAGCAGGTGCGCCTCGGCCAGGTCGGCGACGTGGATGTAGTCGCGCACGCAGGTGCCGTCCGGCGTCGGGTAGTCGTCGCCGAAGACGGAGACGGCCTCGCGCCTGCCCTGCGCCACCTGGAGGACCAGCGGAATCAGATGCGACTCGGGATCGTGGCGCTCGCCGTACTCCCCGTACGCGCCCGCGACGTTGAAGTACCGCAGCGAGACCGCGCCCAGGCCGTGGGCCGCCGCCTCGCCGGTGATCATGTGGTCGACGGCGAGCTTCGAGGCGCCGTACGGATTGGTGGGCTTCGTCGGCGCGGACTCGACGATCGGGACCTGCTCCGGCTCGCCGTAGGTGGCGGCGGTGGAGGAGAAGACGAGCCGCCGCACGCCCGCGCCCCGCATGGCCTCCAGCAGCGCCATGGTCCCGCCGACATTGTTGTCCCAGTACTTCTCGGGCTTCACGACCGACTCGCCGACCTGCGAGAAGGCGGCGAAGTGCAGGACGCCGTCGAAGGAGCCGTCCAGCCACTTGGCGGCGTCGCGGATGTCGCCCTCGACGAACGAGGCACCCGCCGGCACGCCTTCGCGGAATCCGGTCGACAGGTTGTCGAGCACGACGACCTCGTGCCCGGCCTCCAGCAGGTGCTGGGCGACGACGCTGCCGACATATCCGGCCCCGCCCGTCACCAGGTACTTCCCGCTCATCAACTCGCTACCTCTCGCAGTCGCTCGGCCGCGCGCTCCGGCGGCACGTCGTTGATGAAGACGTTCATACCGGACTCGGAACCCGCGAGGAACTTCAGCTTGCCGGACGTACGGCGGATGGTGAAAAGCTCCAGGTGCAGCGCGAAGTCGTCCCGCGTCACACCGTCGAACTCCTCCAGGTGCCCGAACGGGGCCTGGTGCCAGGCCGCGATGTAGGGCGTCGGAGGCTCGCCCTCGCCGAAGATCCGGTCGAAGCGTCTCAACAGTTCCAGATAGACCTGGGGGAATTCTGTGCGCGCCGCCTCGTCGAGCCCGAGCAGGTCGGGCACCCGCCGCTTGGGGTAGAGGTGCACCTCGTACGGCCAGTGCGCGGCGTACGGCACGAAGGCGGCCCAGTGCTCGCCTTCCAGGACGACCCGCTCGCCGGAGAGCTCCCCGGCCAGGACGGCGTCGAACAGGTTCTCCCCGCCGGTCGCGTCCTTGTGGGCGGCGAGGGAACGCAGCATCAGGGCGGTGCGGGGGGTGGTGAACGGGTAGGCGTAGATCTGCCCGTGCGGGTGACCCAGTGTCACGCCGATTTCGGCGCCCCGGTTCTCGAAGCAGAACACCTGCTCGACGGAGGGGAGATGGGACAGCTCGGAGGTGCGGTCGGTCCAGGCGTCGAGCACGAGCCGGGCCTGCTCCTCGGTCAGATCGGCGAAGGAGGCGTCGTGGTCGGAGGTGAAGCACACGACCTCGCAGCGGCCGGAGTCGCCGGCCAGCGAGGGGAAGCGGTTCTCGAAGACCACCACGTCGTACGACGAGTCCGGGATCTCGCTCAGCCGCTCCCCGTCCGACGGGCACAGCGGGCACTGGTCGGCCGGCGGGTGGTAGGTGCGGCCCTGCCGGTGCGAGGCGACGGCGACCGAGTCGCCGAGCAGCGGATCACGACGCACTTCGGACGTGGTGACGGTCCGCTCCAGCGGACGGCGGTCGACGGCATCGCGCACGGTGTCGTCCCGCAGGTCGTAGTAGACCAGCTCACGGCCGTCGGCCAGCCGGGTCGAGGTCTTCTTCACTGCCGCACTCCTCTGCGCCCACCCGTCCCATCACCAAACACAATCAAACATAACACGCCACAACCCACCACAGCCGCCTTCGCACCCTCCCTTCATCACGATCAAACAAAGTTCATCACCGCAAGTGTTCAGTTTCTGAACGCGGAGGCGTAGGTTCCGCTGCGGATCAGTTCGCGAACGAAGCGAGTGCTCAATGCAAACCCCCACAAGCACCACATATCTGGCCGCCGAGCTTCGACTCCCCACCAACTGGCTCGACTACACGATCCTCGGCATCTACTTCCTGGTCGTGCTGGGCATCGGCTTCGCGGCCCGCCGCTCGGTCAGGACCAGCCTGGACTTCTTCCTGTCCGGCCGTTCACTGCCCGCCTGGGTCACCGGTCTCGCCTTCGTCGCCGCCAACCTGGGCGCCACCGAGATCCTCGGCATGGCCGCCAACAGCGCCCAGTACGGCGTCTACACGACCCACTGGTACTGGATCGGCGCCATCCCGGCGATGGTCTTCCTCGGCCTGGTGATGATGCCGTTCTACTACGGCTCGAAGGTCCGCTCGGTCCCGGAGTTCCTCCTGCTCCGCTTCGACAAGGCCGCCCACCTGCTCAGCTCGGCCCTGTTCGCCGTCGCGGCCATCCTCATCGCCGGTGTGAACCTGTACGCCCTCGCGATCGTCGTCGAGGCCCTCCTGGGCTGGCCGGAGTGGGTCGCCATCGTGGTGGCCGGCTTCTTCGTGCTGGCGTACATCACCCTGGGCGGCCTGTCCTCGGCCATCTACAACGAGGTCCTCCAGTTCTTCGTGATCCTGGCCGGCCTCATCCCGATCACCGTCCTGGGCCTGAAGAAGGTCGGCGGCTGGGACGGCCTGTCGGACTCCCTCTCCCACTCCCACGGCTCCGACTTCATGACGGCGTGGGGCGGCACGGGCATCGGCAGCGACAACCCGCTGGGCGCCAACTGGCTGACCATCGTGCTCGGCCTCGGCTTCGTCCTGTCCTTCGGCTACTGGACGACGAACTTCGCCGAGGTGCAGCGCGCCCTGTCGGCGAAGAACCTCTCCGCGGCCCAGCGCACCCCGCTGATCGCGGCCTTCCCCAAGATCTTCATCGTCTTCGTCGTGATGATCCCCGGCCTGGTCGCCGCCGTCCTCGTCCCGAAGATCGGCACCCCCGGCTCGGACCTCCAGTACAACGACGCGATCCCGTACCTCATGCAGCAGTTGCTGCCCAACGGCGTCCTGGGCATCGCGGTGACCGGTCTGCTGGCCGCCTTCATGGCGGGCATGGCGGCCAACATCTCCTCCTTCAACACGGTCTTCACCACCGACATCTGGCAGAAGTACGTGGCGAAGGACCGCGAGGACGGCTACTACGTCCGCTTCGGCCGCCTGATCACGGTGATCGGCGTCCTCGCCTCCATCGGCACGGCGTTCCTGGCCTCCTCGTTCTCCAACATCATGAGCTACCTCCAGACGCTCTTCTCCTTCTTCAACGTGCCGATGTTCGTGGTCTTCATCATCGGCATGTTCTGGAAGCGGGCGTCCATGAAGTCCGGCTTCTGGGGCCTGGTCGCGGGCACGACCGCCGCGATGGTGAACTACTTCGTCATCTACAAGCAGGGCATCATCGACATCCCCTCCGACCAGGGCGCCAACTTCGTCTCCGCGATCGCGGGCTTCGTCGCCGGTGCGGTGGTCATGGTCGCGGTGTCCCTGTTCACCCGGCCCAAGCCGGTCGCCGAGCTCCAGGGCCTGGTCTACGGCACCACGTCCCCCGGCATGGCGGAGCCGCCGGCCAAGGGCGACGACGCGTGGTACCGCCGGCCGGCGCTGCTGGGCTGGGGGGCGGTCGTCCTGGCCGCCGCCTGCTACGTCCCGTTCTCGTTCTGATCGCGGGAGGATTGAGAGAGCATGTCTGATTCCTACTCCGACAAGAACCTCCAGGACGAGGTCTCCGAGCTGGAGACCAAGTCCGCCACCGCCGCGCGGCTGTTCGACATCCGGCGGATCATCGGCGGGCTGTTCGTGATCTACGGCGTCATCGTGACGATCGCGGGCTTCGCGGCGTCCGACGCGGAGATCGACAAGGCGCAGGGGGTGAACATCAATCTGTGGACCGGGGTGGGGATGCTGGTCCTGGGCCTCTTCTTCCTGGCCTGGCTGAAGCTGCGCCCCGCGGCACCGCCGGCACCGCCGCTGGAGGAGGCCGACAAGTGACGGTACGTCCTTGACACCGGCCCGGTGTCCTCGGGTCCCCGGCGCGGGTGCGGGGGGGGGGCGGGTGGGGTCGCGAGCCCGGCGCTGGCGGGGTGCCGCTGCGCCCACCCGTGCCGCCCCTAGCGGCACGACTGCCCGCAGCTACGGGGCCGGCAGTCGCGTACGGCGCGAAGGGGTCGTGTCGGGGGG
>NZ_JOGV01000057.1:0-77839 GCF_000721365.1 Streptomyces sp. NRRL F-5650
CGGCCCGGTCCTCGGTGATGTTGATGCGCTCACCGCGGAACATGGCGTCCCGCAGCCCGAACACATCGGTCGCCGCGGCCAGTTCACGCAGCAGCCGCAGCGTCTCGTCCGTGACGAGGTGCTTGGAGTAGTCGATGCGCAGGTCGCCCACGCGCACCACGTACCGCTCCGCCCGCCCGGGGTCCCGGGCGAACAGCTCACGCAGGTCCGGGTGGGACAGCGGGCCCTTGCTGTGTTCGGCGAGCGCGGTCCACTCGGGCCGCCGGTCGAGCCTGGGGGTGTCAGACATGGACGGGGTTCTCCTTGCCGGCCTCGCCGCGCAGGGCGACGGCGTACATCTCGTCGGCGTCGAGGCGCCTGAGCTCCTCGGCGATCAGTTCGGAGGTGGGGCGCACCTTCAGGGCGACGGAGCGCGGGGGCTGCCCGGGCAGGGTCATCGTGGCGAGCGGACCCTCCGGGCGGTCGACGACGATCTCGCCGTTCGCCGTGCCCAGGCGGACGGCCGTGACGACCGGCCCGTCGGTGATCACGCGGTCCACGCGGACGCCCAGGCGGGCCTCCAGCCAGCGGGCCAGCAGCTCGGCGGCCGGGTTGTCCGCCTCGGCCTCCACGACCGCCGACGTCACCGGCACCCGGGCCTGGTCCAGGGCCGCGGCCAGCATGGAACGCCACAGTGTCAGCCGGGTCCAGGCGAGGTCGGTGTCGCCGGGGGCGTAGGCACGGACCCGGCGCTCCAGGGCCTCCATCGGCCGCTCCACCGTGTACAGGTCGGTGATCCGGCGCTGGGCCAGCGCGCCCAGCGGGTCCTTCGCCGGGTTGTCCGGCGCCTCCACCGGCCACCACACGACGACCGGCGCGTCCGGCAGCAGCAGCGGCAGCACCACCGAGTCGGCGTGCTCGGACACCTCCCCGTACATGCGCAGGACGACGGTCTCGCCGGTGCCCGCCTCGGAGCCGACCCGGACCTCGGCGTCCAGGTGCGAGCGGGTGCGGTCGCGCAGGTTGCGGGGGTGGCGCTTGATGACGACCAGGGTGCGCGAGGGGTGCTCGTGGGAGGCCTCCTCGGCCGCCTTGGTCGCGTCGTAGGCGTTCTCCTCGTCGGTGACGATGACCAGGGTGAGCACCATGCCCACGGCCGGGGTGCCGATCGCCCGGCGGCCCTGCACCAGCGCCTTGTTGATCTTGCTTGCCGTGGTGTCGGTCAGGTCGATCCTCATGGCCTGCGCCAGCTCCGTCCGTCTCGTGCGAGCATCTCGTCCGCTTCCCGCGGTCCCCAGCCGCCCGACGCGTACTGCGCGGGCTTGTCGTGCGAGGCCCAGTACTCCTCGATCGGGTCGAGGATCCGCCAGGACTCTTCCACCTCCTGGTGGCGCGGGAACAGGTTGGCGTCCCCCAGAAGGACGTCCAGGATCAGCCGTTCGTACGCCTCCGGGCTGGACTCCGTGAACGACTCGCCGTAGGCGAAGTCCATCGACACGTCGCGGATCTCCATCGACGTGCCCGGCACCTTGGAGCCGAAGCGCACCGTCATGCCCTCGTCGGGCTGGACGCGGATGACGATGGCGTTCTCGCCCAGCTCCTCCGTCGCCGTGGAGTCGAAGGGGGAGTGCGGGGCCCGCTGGAAGACCACCGCGATCTCGGTGACGCGGCGGCCCAGGCGCTTGCCGGTGCGCAGGTAGAAGGGGACGCCCGCCCAGCGGCGGTTGTCGATGCCGAGCTTGATGGCCGCGTAGGTGTCGGTGGTGGAGGCCGGGTCGATGCCCTCCTCCTCCAGGTAGCCGGGCACCTGCGCGCCGCCCTGCCAGCCGCCCGCGTACCCGATGCCGTCGTAGTAGCCGGCCCGGCCGCCGATGCCGATGTCCTCGGCCATCGTGATCTGCACGTGGTCGACGTAGGACCGGTTCCAGATCGGCTCGTACATGGTGTTGGCGAAGCGCAGCGCCAGGATGTTCTGGACGGTCTCCTTGCCCAGGTAGTGGTCGATGCGGAAGACCTGCTCCGGGTCGAAGACCTCGTGCACCAGCGCGTTGAGGTCGCGGGCACTGCCGAGGTCGTGGCCGAACGGCTTCTCGATCACCGCACGGCGCCAGGAGCCGTCCGGCGCGTCGGTCAGGCCGTGCTTCTTGAGCTGCTGCACGACCTTCGGGAAGAACTTCGGCGGCACGGAGAGGTAGAAGGCGTAGTTGCCGCTGGTGCCGCGGGAGGCGTCCAGCTCCTCCACGGCGTCGTGCAACTGTTCGAACGCCTGGTCGTCGTCGAAGTCGCCCGGGATGAACCGCATGCCCTCGGAGAGCTGCTGCCAGACCTCCTCGCGGAACGGCGTGCGCGCGTGCTCCTTGACCGCGTCGTGCACGACCTGGGCGAAGTCCTGGTCCTCCCAGTCCCGGCGGGCGAAGCCGACCAGCGAGAAGCCCGGCGGCAGCAGGCCGCGGTTGGCCAGGTCGTACACGGCCGGCATCAGCTTGCGGCGGGACAGGTCGCCGGTGACGCCGAAGATGACCAGCCCGGAGGGGCCCGCGATGCGGGGCAGCCGCCGGTCCCGGGGATCGCGCAGCGGGTTGCTCCAGTCGAGCGGTGCCACCGGCTCCACGCCCTTCCCGGCCGCGCCCCCGCCCTTCGCCCCCTTGGCGGCACGGGCCGTCCCGCCCTTCTTCGCGCTCCGGGGAGCCTTCGACGGCCCGGACGCCTTCGCCGCACCGGCGGCGCCGGCCTCCTCGGCCTCCTCGGCGTGCAGCGGCCCCGCCGCCTCCCGGGCCGTCCGGGTCTCCTTGGCCTCCTTGGACGCCTTGGTCTCCTGGGCCGCCCCAGGGGGAAGCTCCTCGCTCATTCCCCGTCAACTCCCTTGCCGTCGAGGGACTTCGTCACGGCGGCGAGCAGGTCGTCCCAGGCCGCCTCGAACTTCGCCACGCCCTCTCGCTCCAACTGCTCCACCACCTCGTCGTACGACACGCCGAGCCGCTCCACCGCCGCGAGGTCGGCCCGGGCCTGGGCGTACCCGCCGGTGACCGTGTCGCCCCGGACCTCGCCGTGGTCGGCGGTGGCGTCCAGGGTGGCCTCCGGCATCGTGTTCACGGTGCCGGGAGCGACCAGCTCCTCCACGTACAGGGTGTCCCGGAATGCCGGGTCCTTCACCCCGGTGGAGGCCCACAGGGGACGCTGGGGGTTGGCGCGGGCCGCCGCGAGGGCGGTGAAGCGGTCGCCCGCGAAGACGTTCTCGTACGCCTCGTAGGCCAGCCGCGCGTTGGCGAGGGCCGCCTTCCCGCGCAGGCCGAGCGCCTCGTCCGTGCCCAGCAGCGTCAGGCGCTTGTCGATCTCGCTGTCGACGCGGGAGACGAAGAAGGACGCGACCGAGTGGACGCCGGCCAGGTCGATGCCGGCCGCCCGCGCCGTCTCCAGGCCGGCGAGGTAGGCGTCCATGACCTCGCGGTAGCGCTCCAGGGAGAAGATCAGCGTGACGTTGACGCTGATCCCGGCGCCGACGACCTCCGTGATCGCCGGGAGACCGGCCTGCGTCGCCGGGATCTTGATCATCACGTTGGGGCGGTCGACCAGCCAGGCGAGCTGCTTGGCCTCGGCGACCGTGGCCCGCGTGTCGTGGGCCAGCCGCGGGTCGACCTCGATGGACACCCGGCCGTCCCGGCCGCCGGTGGCGTCGTACACCCCGCGCAGCACGTCGGCGGCGGCGCGGACGTCGGCGGTGGTCATCATGCGGACCGCCTCGTCGACGGTGACGCCCCGGGTGGCCAGGTCGGCGAGCTGCTCCTCGTACCCTTCGCCGGAGCCTATGGCGGCCTGGAAGATCGACGGGTTGGTGGTGACGCCGACGACGTTCTTCGTCCTGATCAGCTCGGCGAGGTTGCCGGACTCGATCCGCCGCCGCGACAGGTCGTCCAGCCAGACGGACACGCCCTGGTCGGCCAGGCGCCGCAGTGCTCCCGCGGTGGCGGTTGCTTCGGTCACAGTGATCATCTTCTCTTTCTGCTTCGCAGGGGTGGGCTCAGCCGCGGGCGTCGGCCAGGGACTCCCTGGCGGCGGCGGCCACGTGTTCGGCGGTGAAGCCGAACTCGGTGAACAGGGTCTTCGCGTCGGCGGAGGCGCCGAAGTGCTCCAGGGAGACGATGCGGCCCGCGTCCCCGACGTACCTGTGCCAGGTCAGGGCGATCCCGGCCTCCACGGCCACCCGGGCCCGCACGGACGGCGGCAGCACGCTCTCGCGGTAGGCGCGGGGCTGCTCCTCGAACCACTCCACGGACGGCATCGACACCACCCGCGCGGCGGTCCCCTCGGCCTCCAGCGCCTCCCGCGCGGCCATCGCGAGCTGCACCTCGGAGCCGGTGGCGATCAGCACGACGTCGGGGGCGCCGGTGGACGCGTCGGCCAGGACGTACCCGCCGCGCGCCGCGTCCGGGTTCGGCGCGTAGACCGGCACGCCCTGGCGGGTGAGGGCGAGGCCGTGCGGGGCCGGGTGGGTGGAGTGGCGCCGGAGGATCTCGGCCCACACGGTCGCCGTCTCGTTGGCGTCGGCCGGGCGGACCACGTTCAGGCCGGGGACGGCGCGCAGCGAGGCCAGGTGCTCGACCGGCTGGTGGGTCGGCCCGTCCTCGCCCAGGCCGACGGAGTCGTGCGTCCACACGTACGTCACCGGCAACTGCATCAGCGCGGACATGCGGACCGCGTTGCGCATGTAGTCGGAGAAGACCAGGAAGGTGCCGCCGTAGACACGGGTGTTGCCGTGCAGGGCGATGCCGTTCATCTCCGCGGCCATGGAGAACTCGCGGATGCCGAAGTGCACGGTGCGGCCGTACGGGTCGGCACCGGGGAGCGGGTTGTCCGCCGGGAGGAAGGAGGAGGTCTTGTCGATGGTCGTGTTGTTCGAGCCGGCCAGGTCGGCGGAGCCGCCCCACAGTTCGGGCAGGACCGGGCCGAGTGCCTGGAGCACCTTGCCGGAGGCGGCGCGGGTGGCGACCGACCTGCCGGTCTCGAACACCGGCAGGGCGTCCTGCCATCCCTCGGGCAGCCGGCCGGCGAGCACCCGGTCGAGGAGCGCCGCGCGCTCGGGGGCGGCGTCGCGCCAGGCGGCGATCCGCTTGTCCCAGGCGGCGTGCGCCTCGGCGCCCCGGTCCAGGGCCCGGCGGGTGTGGGCGAGGACCTCGTCGGCCACCTCGAAGGACCGTTCCGGGTCGAAGCCGAGGACGCGCTTGGTGGCGGCGACCTCGTCCGCGCCGAGGGCGGAGCCGTGGGAGGCCTCGGTGTTCCGCGCGTTCGGGGCGGGCCAGGCGATGATCGTGCGCATCGCGATGATCGACGGGCGGCCGGTCTCGGCCTTCGCCGCCGTCAGCGCCGCGTGCAGCGCGTGCACGTCCACGTCGCCGCTCTCGGCGGGCTCGATGCGCTGCGTGTGCCAGCCGTAGGCCTCGTACCGCTTCAGCACGTCCTCGGAGAACGCGGTGGCGGTGTCGCCCTCGATGGAGATGTGGTTGTCGTCGTAGAGGAAGACCAGGTTGCCGAGCTTCTGGTGACCGGCCAGCGACGACGCCTCGGCGGAGACGCCCTCCTGGAGGTCGCCGTCGCTGACGATCGCCCAGATCGTGTGGTCGAAGGGGGACTCGCCCTCGGGCGCCTCCGGGTCGAACAGGCCGCGCTCGTAGCGGGCGGCCATCGCCATGCCCACCGCGTTGGCCACGCCCTGGCCCAGCGGACCGGTCGTGGTCTCGACGCCCGCCGTGTGCCCGTACTCGGGGTGGCCCGGCGTCCTGGAGCCGTGCGTGCGGAAGGCCTTGAGGTCGTCCAGCTCCACCTCGTACCCGGCGAGGAAGAGCTGGGTGTAGAGGGTCAGCGAGGTGTGGCCGGGGGAGAGGACGAAGCGGTCACGGCCGGTCCACTCGGGATCGGCGGGGTCGTGGCGCATCACCTTCTGAAAGATCGTGTACGCGGCCGGGGCGAGCGCCATGGCCGTCCCCGGGTGACCGTTGCCCACCTTCTGCACGGCGTCGGCCGCGAGGATCCGGGCGGTGTCGACGGCACGCCGGTCCAGTTCGGTCCATTCGAAGCGGTCCGCGCTGTCCACCGTCTGCTTGCTCGCCTGCGTGCTCATCTTCAAGAAATCCTCGATCGGAGCGGAGTGGCTGGTCTGACGCGTTCAAATCTAAAAGTCTGACTTTTTGGAGTGAAGGTCGTGGTGTGCCAGCCTGTGGTGAAACTGGGACACGCCCCGGCCGCGCGGCGGACGGGCGGGACGGCGCGAGAAGGACATGGCGGACGAACACCACCAAGACGGCGAGGGCGGCCGGGGTGCCGGCGGAGGAAGCGGCGAGGGCATCAGGACGTTCCCCTTCCCGGTCGATCTCAGCCTCCTCGGTGTCGGCATGCAGGTCGGGCCCATGGGTGCCGGCCGGACCTGGCACGCGCACGCCCCGCTGCACCGCGTGCACCGCATCGACTTCCACACCGTCATGCTCTTCACCGGCGGTCCGGTCCGTCACATGATCGACTTCGCCGAGTACGAGGCGTCGGCCGGCGATCTGCTGTGGATCCGTCCCGGACAGGTCCACCGCTTCGCGCCCGAGGGCGAGTACCGCGGAACGGTCCTCACCATGCAGCCCGGATTCCTGCCCCGCGCCACCGTCGAGGCCACCGGCCTCTACCGCTACGACCTGCCGCCCCTGCTCCACCCCGACGAGGCCCGCCTCGCCGCGCTGACGGCGGCCCTCGGCCAACTGCGGCGCGAGTACGAGGACGCGACCACCCTCCCGCTGAGCCTGCACACCGCCGTGCTGCGCCACACGCTCTCCGCGTTCCTGCTGCGCCTGGCACACCTGGCGGCCGGCTCGGCACCGGAGGGGCGCGCGGACGCGCCGCAGGACAGCACCTTCACCCTCTTCCGGGACGCCGTCGAGCGGGGCTTCGCCACCAACCACAGCGTCAGCGCCTACGCCGACGCGCTCGGCTACTCCCGCCGCACCCTGGTACGCGCGGTGCGGGCCGCCACCGGCGAGACGCCCAAGGGGTTCATCGACAAGCGGGTCGTCCTGGAGGCCAAACGGCTCCTCGCCCACACGGACATGCCGATCGGCCGGGTCGGCGCCGCGGTCGGCTTCCCGGACGCGGCGAACTTCTCCAAGTTCTTCCAGCAGCACACCGACCAGACACCGGCGGCCTTCCGCGCGGAGCTGCGCTGACAGCCGCGCGCACGACGAAGGGGCCCCACGGTCGCGTGGAGCCCCTTCGCCCTCCTGCGGGGGGTCGTTCGCGGCTCAGCGGCCGAAGCCGAACCAGTTCACGTTCACGAAGTCGGCGCCCTGGCCGCTGGTGAAGGTCAGGTAGACGTCGTGGGTGCCCGTCACCGAGGAGATGTTCGCCGGGATCGTGCGCCACGACTGCCAGCCGCCCGTGTTGCCCACGGCGAAGCTGCCGATCGGCGTGCTCGTACGGCTGTCCAGGCGCACCTCGACCAGTCCGCTGACCCCGGCGGGCGCACCGCTGGCCACCCGGGCCTTGAACTGGGTGGCGGGACTCGAACCGAACTTGACGCCCTTGTACTGCGCCCAGTCGCCGTTGGCGAGGGCACCGAGGTTGCGGCCGCCGCCCGAGTCGGACGTGGACTCGGTCATGGTGCCGGACTGGGCGTCGTAGGACTCGGCCTCGATGGTGCCGTACGCGTCACGGTCACCGCCGGTCGGCGGCGGCGTGGTACCGCCCCCGCCGGCCGACAGCACCTGGACGTAGTCCACGAGCATGGAGTGGCCGGGCTGGGTGCCGCCGTCCGGGCCGCCGCCGAAGGCGTCCGGGAAGCCGCCGCCCATCGCCACGTTGAGGATGACGAAGTACCCGTGGTTGGTGGCGTTCGCCCACGTCGTCGCGTCCACCTGGTTGGCGCGGACGGTGTGGAAGGTGGTGCCGTCGACGGAGAAGCGCATCTCCTCGATGCTCGTCGAGCGGTCCCACTCGACCCGGTAGGTGTGGAAGCCCGCCTGGCAGGTGGTGCCGGGACAGGGAGCGTTGCCGCCGATGCCGCTGGTCTCGTTGCACGGGCCGCCGGGCGAGGTGCCGCAGTGCAGGGTGGACCAGACCGTGTTGAGGCCCTGGGTGTTCTCCATGATGTCGATCTCGCCGACGCCGGGCCAGTTCCAGTAGTTGCCCCGGTAGGGCGCGCCGAGCATCCAGAACGCCGGCCAGTAGCCCTTGGCCGCGGCGCCGGTGACGTTCGGGACCTGGATGCGGGCCTCCACGCGCAGCTTGCCGCCGGCCGGCGGCTGGAAGTCGGCGCGCTTGGTCTCGATGCGGCCCGAGGTCCAGTTGCCGGTGCCGTCGCGCTGCGGGGTGATGCGCAGGTTGCCGCTGCCGTCCAGCGAGACGTTGCTCGGGGAGGAGGTCATCGTCTCGATCTCGCCGGTGCCCCAGTTGGCGGGGCCGCCGGGGTACGAAGTGCCCGTGTCGTACTGCCAGTCGGCCGTGTTGACGCCGGAGCCGGCCGCGCCGTCGAAGTCGTCGGCGAAGACCTGCGTCCAGCCGGACGGGGGCGGGGGCGCGGCGGCGCCCGCCGACGGACCCGTCACGGCCGTCGCCGCCGCGGCGAGGCCGAGCGTGCCGACGACGGCCACCAGCGCCCGGCGCAGCGGCCGGCGTCTGGGCGGGTTGCCGGATGTCTGACTCATGTGGGGGTCGCCTCTCGGTGCGGGGGTGGGAAGCGGGTGCGCCCGAGCGCGCTCGGGGGAGGAGGAGCTGGCGTTGAGAGCGCTCTCAGAGTGCCGCCAATGTGCTCCCGGTCGTCGTCGCCGTCAAGAGGTGAAGCCGAGAAAGTCCTTACCGCGCAGGGGAGTTCAGCCCGTGAAGGCCGCGAACGTCACGAAAGTGCCGGGCCGGAGGGCGGGCGGTCGGAGGGGCGGGCACGGACCGCGGGCGGGATCTCGGCCGGCGGCGGGGCGGGGGCGGGCCGTCGGCTCGGCGCCCGCGGGATGCCGGGGGCCGGCGTCAAGGGGGCGCCGGCGCGGACGCGCGCGCCGACCGGCGTGGTGGCGGCCCGGGCACGTCCCGCTCCCGGGGCCCCACCGCCGGGGGGGGAGCACCCCCTCGGACACTCGGCCGTGCCATGATCGGCGCAGGCGCAGGCGCAGGCGCAGGCGCAGGCGCAGGCGCAGGCGCAGGCGCAGGCGCAGGCCGAGCGAGGGTGCGGGCCGAGCGAGGGTGCGGGCCGAGTAAGGGTGCGGGCCGAGTAAGGGTGCGGGCCGAGTAAGGGTGCGGGCCGAGTAAGGGTGCGGCCCGGCGACGGAAGGGTGCGGACGGCGTGAGGCTGACGATGCTGGGCGGCGGCGGGTTCCGGGTGCCGCTCGTGTACGGGGCACTGCTCGGGGACCGCGCCGAGGGGCGGGTGACCGAGGTCGTCCTGCACGACACCGACGCGGCCCGTCTGACGGCGGTGACCAGAGTGCTGTCGGAGCAGGCGGCAGACGTGCCCGACGCGCCGGCGGTGACCGCGACGACCGACCTCGACGAGGCACTGCGCGGCGCCGACTTCGTGTTCTCCGCGATCCGCGTCGGCGGCCTGCGGGGACGGGCCGACGACGAACGGGTGGCGCTCGCGGAGGGCGTCCTCGGCCAGGAGACGGTGGGCGCGGGCGGCATCGCGTACGGGCTGCGGACCGTGCCGGTCGCCGTCGACATCGCCCGCCGGGTGGCCCGGCTGGCGCCGGACGCCTGGGTCATCAACTTCACCAACCCGGCCGGACTGGTCACCGAGGCCATGTCCCGGCACCTGGGCGACCGGGTCATCGGCATCTGCGACTCGCCGGTCGGCCTCGGCCGCCGCGTCGCCCGCGTGCTGGGCGCCGACCCGGGCCGCGCCTTCGTCGACTACGTCGGCCTCAACCACCTCGGCTGGCTGCGCGGGCTGCGCGTCGGGGGACGCGACGAACTCCCGCGGCTGCTCGCCGACCCGGACCTGCTCGGTTCCTTCGAGGAGGGCCGGCTCTTCGGCCCGGAGTGGCTGCGCTCCCTCGGCGCGATCCCCAACGAGTACCTGCACTACTACTACTTCAACCGGGAGACCGTCCGCGCCTACCAGGAGGCCGAACTCACCCGCGGCGCCTTCCTGCTCGACCAGCAGGCCCGCTTCTACGACGAGATGCGCCGCCCCGGGGCCCCGGCGCTGGCCACCTGGGACCGCACCCGCGCCGAGCGGGAGGCCACCTACATGGCCGAGAACCGCGAGACGGCGGGCGCGGGCGAACGCGAGGCCGAGGACCTGTCCGGCGGCTACGAGAAGGTGGCGCTGGCGCTGATGCGCGCCGTCGCCCGCGACGAGCGCGCCACCCTCATCCTCAACGTCCGCAACCGCGGCACGCTCTCCGTGCTCGACCACGACGCGGTGGTCGAGGTCCCCTGCCTGGTCGACGCCAACGGCGCCCACCCGATGGCGGTCGACCCGCTGCCGGACCACGCCACCGGCCTGGTCTGCGCGGTCAAGTCCGTCGAGCGCGACGTCCTGACCGCGGCCGCGACCGGCTCCCGCGCCGTGGCGGTACGGGCCTTCGCCCTGCACCCCCTCGTCGACTCGGTGGGCGTCGCGCGCCGCCTCGTCGACGCCTACCGGGCGGTGCACCCGGGGCTGGCCTACCTCAGGTGAGCCCCGCCGGCGCGGACGTCGCCGGTGCCTGGGCGGCGGCCGCCGGACGTGCCGGTTCCGGCGACGGTGCGGGCGCCGGCACGGCCGGAAGGTCCGGGAGCCGGTGGGGCGGGGACGACGGGAGCAGGGGGCGCGGTCCCGACACCACCGCGTAGTCCTGGCCCAGGAACGGCGGCTCCAGCTCGCCCGGGTCGTCCCCGAGGGCCAGCCGGACCGCCGCCCACGGCACGTTGAGCCCGCACAGCGCCAACTGGTGCAGGCCGCCGGCCGGGCGGGTGTTGACGTCCATCAGGACGGGCCGGTCGCCGTACATACGGAACTGCACGTTGGACAGGTGGTGCAGCCCGAACGCCTCCGCGACGAGCCGCGCCGGCGCCAGCCACCGCTCGTGCAGGGTGAACCCCCGGCGGCGGCCGTTCTTCGTGCGGCCCACGGCGAGCCGGACCCGGTTGTCGGGCCCCGTGAGGCAGTCCACCGAGACCTCCGGCTGCTCCAGGCGCGGCATCACCAGCCAGTCCACGGGCTCCTCGGCCGCCCGCAGCGCCTGGAGGACCAGGGGCAGCGGCACCGACGGGCTCGGGAAGCCGTTGAGGTGCGCGAGCGAGAAGGGGTCCCGCGTGACCATCCGGAAGCCCACGCCGCCCGCGCCGGACGCCGGTTTGAAGCACGCCCGGTGGCCGCCGGCCTCCAGTTCCTCCACGGCGAGGAGGAGTTCCTCCGCGCTGCGCACCCGCCACCACGGCGGCACCGGCACGCCGACCGCCCGGACCGCCTCGTAGGCGGTCACCTTGTCGGCGAACAGGGCCACCGCCTCCGGCGAGGGGGCCAGCAGGGCCGTACCGGCGGCCTCGAACTCGGCGCGGTGCGCCACGATCGCCGCCTGGTGCAGCCGGGGCACGAACACGTCGATGCCGCGCCGTGCGCACTGCGCCAGGGCGAACTCGACGTAACCGGCCGGGGAGAGACCCTCGGGCTCCAGATCGGCGGTGTCCGCGGCGGCCAGTACGGGGGAGTCCGGGTCGCCGTGCGTGGCATGGATCTCGACGGCCCGGTCGGCGGGATTTCTCCGCAACTGGTCCATGAAGAAGACGTTCTCCGCGTACGTGCGGTTGAGCCAGACGCGTACGGGAGAAGCCATGCAAGCCGCCTTCCAAGGGTTCGCGGGCAGGGCGGAGCGGGCCGTGCCCGGCCAGGGGTTCGAAAGGGACACCGGGCCGCTCTGCGCGAAAAATGGGGCGTGGCGGTGGTGTTGGGGCGATCATAGGGGTACGCGCGGCCCGGAGCGCAACGCGCCTCACACGGATGCCCCGGCCCGCCGCACACCGGCCCGCGGGCCCGGCGGGGCGGGCGGACGGCGCCGGGGCACCTTGTGACCGGGGCGGCGATGTGATCTCGTGACGGAGGCGCCGGACACGTCGGCGGGGGAGGGCGGGGATGACGTCGAAGGCAGTGGCACCGGGCAGGGTCTGGGCCGTCAGCGACCTGCACATCGGGTACCCGGAGAACCGGGCCCTGGTCGAGGGGATGCGCCCCGAGTCGGCGGACGACTGGCTCCTGGTGGCCGGCGACGTGGCGGAGACCGTCGCCGACATCCGCTGGGCACTCGAAATCCTCGCGGACCGCTTCCGCCGGGTCGTGTGGGTCCCCGGCAACCACGAACTGTGGACGCACCCCCGGGACCCGGTCGCCCTGCGCGGCGTCGCCCGCTACGAACACCTCGTCGCGATGTGCCGCGAGCTGGGCGTGACCACGCCCGAGGACCCCTACCCCGTCTGGGAGGGCGAGGGCGGCCCGGTGGTCGTCGCACCGCTCTTCCTGCTCTACGACTACTCGTTCCTGCCCCCGGGATGCGCGACCAAGGCCGAGGGCCTGGCGTACGCCCACCGCACCGGCGTCGTGTGCAACGACGAGTACCTGCTGCACCCCGACCCCTACCCCAGCCGCGAGGCGTGGTGCCGGGCGCGGGTGGCCGAGACCGGGCGCAGGCTCGCCGAGATTCCCGCGGAGCTGCCGGTGATCCCCGTCAACCACTACCCGTTGCACCGCCATCCCACCGACGTCCTGTGGTACCCCGAGTTCGCCCAGTGGTGCGGCACCTCGCTGACCGCGGACTGGCACCGCAGGTTCCGGGTCGAGACCATGGTCTACGGCCACCTGCACATCCCGCGCACCACCTGGCACGAGGGAGTCCGCTTCGAGGAGGTCTCGGTGGGCTACCCGCGCGAATGGCGCAAGTGGCCCGGGCCGCCCGGACGGCTGCGCCGCATCCTGCCCTCCCGAGTGGCGTCCGCCGCGCCGAGCAGCCCCGAGGTGACCCGTTGATCGAGGAACTGCTGCCCGACTCCGTAGTCGCCGTCGAGGCGTTCGGCCACGACGAGACCGGACACCTGCCCCTCTTCCCGGAAGAGGAGGAGTTCGTCGCGCGGGCGGTCGCCAAGCGGCGCCGGGAGTTCACCGTCGTACGGTCCTGCGCCCGCCGGGCCATGGAGAAGCTGGGCGTGCCCCCGCAGGCCGTGCCGACCGGCGAACGCGGGGCCCCGCGCTGGCCGGCCGGGCTCGCCGGCAGCATGACCCACTGCGACGGCTACGGCGCCGCCGCCCTGGTCCGCCTGACCGACCTGGCCTCCCTCGGCATCGACGCCGAACCCGACGGACCGCTCCCGGACGGCGTCCTGAAGACCATCGCCCTGCCCGCGGAGGCGGCCCGGCTGCGCCGGCTCGACGAGACCCGGCCCGGCGTCCACTGGGACCGGCTGCTGTTCAGCGCCAAGGAGTCGGTCTACAAGGCGTGGTTCCCCCTCACCGGTCAGTGGCTGGACTTCTCGGAGGCGGACATCGAGATCCACGCCGACGACCCGGCCGACCCGCGCCGCGGCACCCTGCACGCCGCCCTCCTGGTGCCGGGACCCACCGTGGGCGGCAGGCGCCTGGCCCGCTTCGAGGGCCGCTGGGCCGCCAGCGACGGCCTGGTCGCCACGGCCGTCGCGGTCCCGTACCCCTGACCGGCGGTCCGGGTGCCCGCGCCCGTCACGTGCGCGGGCACCACTGTCGCAGCAGCCAGAAGAACGCCTCCTCGTTCCCCGCGAGGCCCGCCGCCGCGAGGGCCTGCTCCGCCTCCGCCAGCACGGAGGGCGGGACGAGCGGCGGCCGGGGCGGGGCGCCCGGGCCCGGACCGGTGTCCAGACCGGCCCGCACGGTGTGCAGGAGCCGCAAGTAGGCCTGGACGGCGCTGCGTTCACGGTCGGTCAGTACGGCGGTGGTCATCGGTCGGCACTCCCCACAACGACGTCAGCGGTCACGCGCCCCCGCACGGCGACGGCACCCTCCCAGCTTGCCGCCCACCACTGACAGTCCCGCCCGGCCGCGCCTGGAGCGCGGCCCCCTCCGCACCGTTCGGACCACCGGTCGGTCGGCTGCGCGACGGACGCACGGCCGGGCCGTGCCCGGCGCCCGTCACCGGCGCCCCTGCCCGGCGTGCTCACGGCTCGGGGCGCTGCACGTTCTCCAGCAGCATGTCCAGCCACTCGGCGACCTTGTCGCGGTGCTGGTCGGTGGGCAGTTGCGCCGCCCGCCACGCGATGCCGCGCACCCCGTGGTCCTGGAGCAGCCGCTCCAAGGGGTCCTCGTCGGCGGCCGCCTCCCGCTCCCGGTCGGCGAGTTGCTGGAGCAGTTCCTGCTCGGTGTGCTGGAGGGCGCCCGCGAGCGCCTCGGGGTCCTCGGCGGTGAGGAAGCCGGCGTGCACCCGGAAGAAGCGCTGAATGGCGTCGCAGTGCTCCATGGTGGGACGGCGGTCGCCGTTGATGAGCGCGCCCGCCTGCTGCCGCGACATGCCCGCGCCGTCGGCGATCTCCTGCTGGGTGTACTTGCGGCCGTTCGGCTTCAGCCGAGTGCGCCGCAGCAGGTCCAGACGCTGCACGAACCTGGTCTGCACATCCGGCTCGCCCGCGGGCCGGCCGCCGAGCAGGGCCCCCACGACGGGCTCGGGGACGCCGGAGGCGGCGGAGAGCCGGCCGACGTCGAAGACCTCGGTGTGCGGCACCCCGAGGCGGTCCGCGAGGGCGCCGACCCGGGCGACGACGGCGGTCAGCGTGGTGGCCGGCGTGGCGCCCGGACCCTCGAAGCCACCCGTCACCGACAGCTCTCCTACGTCTCTCACAGGCCTCACAGGCTTCTCACAAGCAGTTGCCGTGAACTTCCCGGAGAGTAGCCTGCCGCTCGAACTCGCATCCAGGCATCGCCACAACTGTGGCCTATTTCAGCCGTCAACATGCGCGAAATGCCACGATAGTTGACACGCCTCACGTCGGGACGCCAGGATGCGGGACGCCGCGAGAAGGCCGCATAGGCAAGAGGGGTGACCTCCCGATGGCATTTCAGGCAGGAGGGCAGCGGTCGGCGCCGCGGCCCGGACCCGCGACCCCCGAGGCCCAGGCCTATCTCCAGGACTACACCGCGCTCCTGGACTCCGTCCCCCATCCCTCCCTCGTCGTCGACCACCGCTGGGACGTGGTCCTGGCCAACGGTGCCTTCCGGACACTCTTCCAGGGGGCGGGCCCGCATCCGACGGCCATGCCGGACGACAACTTCCTCAGGTTCGTCCTCTTCCACCCGGACGCCGCCACCGTCCTCGGCGAGCACGAGTCGAGCTGGTGCCTGCCCATGCTGGCGCACTTCGCCGCCACCCTGGAGCGGTACGGCCACGACCCCGGCCTGCAGGCCGTCCGCCGGGACATCGCCCAGGACCCGCTCATGGAGGCCGCCTACCGCCAGGGCCTGCCGCACTGGGTCCGTGCCGTCGGCGCCCGTGCCGTCGAACACGACGGTGCCGTACGGCCGCTGCACCACCCCGACCCCCGCCGGGGCACGACCGAATGCCGCGTCGTGGTCGAGACGCCCGGGGCGCTGCGGCAACTCGGGTACACCCGGCTCACGCTCGTCCTGCGGGAACCGCGCCGCACCGCGCACCGGTCGTCTGGTGCCCGGCGTGCCGCCTCCCACCTGAGGGCCGTCCCCGCCGCCGAGTGACCGCGGGTCACGGGCCTGAACCCTCCCGCTCCGCTCTCCCGCGCCCTCCTGCGCCCGCGAAGTTACCTGTGCGTTCCGCACGCCGGAGTGGTGACAGCGGCAACTGTGCGGCACGGCACGGTGCGTGACAGCGTCGTCCCCGTCAGCGACCGGGTCGTCCCCGTCAGCGACCGGCGGGAGGGGAGAAGACGTGAACAAGGGCTACGCCGTGTACTGCGACGCGGACCCGTACTTCTACGACGCCCCGCACCGTGCGGCGGACCGGACCGGCACCTCGCGCCCCCGGTACGCCGCGGCCTGCTCGCCCCTGCCGCGGGGATGGCGGCGCAACGAGAGCGGGGACTGGCTCGCGCTGCGCCCGGCCGACGCCCGCCTGCCCGACCAGGGCTGGAAGATCCACGTCTCCGCCTGCCTCGACAACGCCGAGTCGGTGCTCGACCGCGTGTGGCGGCACTGCGTCGCCGGCGGGACGGCCTTCAAGTTCGTACCCGGCCGCCACCTGCTGCACCAGCGCAACGCCAAGTACGCCGACCGGGCGGGCAGCGGCAAGTTCGTCACCGTGTACCCGGCCGACGAGGCGGACTTCGAACGCCTCGTGGGGGAGCTGTCCGACCTGCTGGCCGGCGAGCCCGGACCGCACATCCTCAGCGACCTGCGCATCGGCGACGGCCCGGTGCACGTCCGCTACGGCGGCTTCACCCGCCGCGACTGCTACGACGCGGACGGCGAACTGCGGCCGGCCGTGGCCCGCCCCGACGGCGTGCTGGTACCCGACCCCCGCGGGCCGGTCTTCCGAGTCCCGGACTGGGTCGTCCCGCCCGCCTTCCTGCGCCCCCACCTCGACGCCCGCTCCGCGGTGACCGTGACCGGCATGCCCTACGCCGTCGAGTCGGCGCTGCACTTCTCCAACGGCGGCGGCGTCTACCTCGCCCGCGACACCCGCACCGGCGAGCGTGTCGTCCTCAAGGAGGCGCGTCCGCACGCCGGTCTCGCGGCCGACGGCGCCGACGCCGTGACCCGGCTGCACCGTGAACGGCGGGCGCTGGAACGGCTGTCGGGCCTGGAGTGCACGCCCGAGGTGCTCGACCACCTCACGGTCGGGGACCACCACTTCCTCGTCCTGGAGCACATCGACGGCAAGCCGCTCAACACGTTCTTCGCCCGCCGCCACCCGCTCATCGAGGCCGACCCGGGGGAGCGGAGACTGGCCGAGTACACCGCCTGGGCCCTCGACGTCCACGCGCGGGTGGAGCGCGCCGTCGAGGCGGTCCACGCCCGGGGCGTCGTCTTCAACGACCTGCACCTGTTCAACATCATGGTCCGGGAGGACGGCACCGTCGCCCTGCTGGACTTCGAGGCCGCCCACCCCGTCGGCGAAGCGGGACGCCAGACCGTGGCCAACCCGGGGTTCGTGGCGCCGTCCGACCGGCGCGGCGTCGCGGTGGACCGGTACGCGCTGGCGTGTCTGCGGCTCGCGCTGTTCCTGCCGCTCACCAGCCTGCTGGCGGTCGACCGGAACAAGGCGGCGCATCTCGCGGAGGTGGCGGCGGAGCAGTTCCCGGTGGACCGGGCTTTCCTGGACGAGGCCGTCGAAGAAATCACGCGCGTCGACGGCGACCCGACGGCGAGAACGGGCGCCGATGCGGCGGTGCCGCGGTCGAACGGGGCGGGGACGCCCGGGACCGCCGGTACCGAGGAGCCTCGGAGCGCGGGACCCGCGGTGCGGCGGACTCAGGGGCCGTTGGTGCGGCGGGCCCACGGGGCAGTGGTGCGGCGGCCCCACGGGCCGGTGGTGCCGGTGCGGCCGGACGACTGGCCGCGCAGCCGGGACTCCATGGCCGGGGCGATCCGTGCCTCCGCCGCACCCTCCCGCACCGACCGCCTCTTCCCGGGCGACATCGCGCAGTTCGCCACCGCCGGCGGCGGGCTGGCCTTCGCCCACGGCGCGGCGGGCGTGCTCTACGCCCTCGCCGAGAGCGGAGCCGGGCGGGACGAGGACGGCGAGCAGTGGCTGCTGGAGCGGACCGCCCAACCGCCCTCGGGCACGCCGCTCGGCTTCCACGACGGGCTCGCCGGGATCGCCTGGACCCTGGAGCACCTCGGCCACCGCGACCGGGCCCTCGACCTGACCGAACTCCTCCTCGACCAGCCCCTCGACCACCTGGGCCCCGACCTGCACAGCGGCACCGCCGGCCTCGGCCTCGCCCTGGACTCGCTGGCCGGCACCACCGGAGAGACCGCACCGCACGCGGCGGCCCTGCGGTGCGCCGAACGGGCCGCCGACGGAGTACCGGCGGACCGCGCGGGCCGCGGACGCGTCCGCGCCGGGCTGCTGTACGGGGGCGCGGGCCGGGCGCTGCTCTTCCTGCGGCTGTTCGCCCGCACCGGGGACACCGCCCTGCTCGACCTCGCCCGGGACGCGCTGCGCCAGGACCTCGCCCGCTGCGTGCGCGGCGCGGGCGGCGCCCTGCAGGTCGACGAGGGCTGGCGCACGATGCCCTACCTCGGCGCCGGCAGCGTGGGCATCGGCATGGTCCTCGACGACTACCTGGCGCACCGGGCCGACGAGGAGTTCGAGCGGGCCAGGAACGAGATCGTGGCCGCCGCCCAGGCGATGTTCTACGCCCAGCCGGGTCTGTACCGCGGCGTGGCCGGAATGGTGCTGTACCTCGGCCGCACCACCGCCGCGGTGCCCGGCACGGGCCCCGCCGCCGTACGGCGCCAGCTCGACGCGCTGTCCTGGCACGCCATGTCCTACCGCGGCCGCCTGGCCTTCCCCGGTGAGCAGATGATGCGCCTGTCCATGGACCTCTCCACCGGAACGGCCGGATGCCTGCTGGCCGTCGCCTCCGTCCTCGGCGACGCGCCCGTCGGGCTGCCGTTCCTGCCGCCGCTGCGCCGAAGCGGCACCCCCGGACCCGGCCCCACTCGGGGTCGTGAGAAAGCACACCCGTTGCCGAACGAAAGGAAGTCGTCATGAACCTGTTCGACCTGCAGTCGATGGAGACCCCCAAGGAAGAGGCCATGGGGGACGTCGAGACCGGCAGCCGCGCGAGCCTCCTGCTCTGCGGCGACAGCAGCCTGAGCATCACCACCTGTAACTGACGCAGAAGGTGACGGCCGCGGCGACGCGGTGAGCCATGTCGCCGGGCGCGGGCGCCCCGGGTTCCGGCCCGGGGCGCCGACGCCTGCCCGGACGTACGGAGGTTTCGCAGGTGCGAACGAGAAGACCGGCGGTGCCGCGGGCGCCCGGGAAGCGGAACGGGGCCGACGGCCCGGCACCCGGGCGCGCGCTGGAGGCACTGGTGCTGCTGTGCTCGGTCGCGGCGGCCGGTGCGGCCGTGGCCCAGCCCCTGGTCCTCGGCCGCACCCTGGACCTGCTCCTGCGGGACGGCGACGCGGGGTGGTGGCTCCCGCTGAGCGCCGGGCTGCTCCTGGGGGAAGTACTGCTGGACAGCGCGACCTCCCTGTGCACCGGGCGCTGCACCGCCACCTGGACGGCGGCCGTCCGCGCGCGCGCCCTGCGCGGACTGCTGCACGCCGTGCCCGACCACGCACGCGCCCTCTCGCCGGGGGACGTAGGCACCCGCCTCACCCTCAACGCCGCCGACGCGGGGGGCGCCCCGGCGGCACGGGCGGCACTGGCGGCCTCACTGATCACCCCGCTGGGCGCCCTCGGGGCCCTGGCCTTCGTCGACCTCTGGGTGGCGGCCTGCGTGCTGGCGGGACTGCCCGCCCTCGCCCTGGTACTGCGCTCCTTCGCACGCGACACGGGCGCCACGGTCGCCGCCTACCAGCGCACGCAGTCCCTGATCGCCTCGCGGCTCCTCGAGGCGCTGGAGGGCGCGGCCACGATCGGCGCGGCCGGCACCGTCGGCCGGGAGCGCGCCCGTGTCCTCGCCCCGCTGGCGGAACTGGCCGACCGGGGCCGGCACATGTGGGCGCTGCACGGACGGGCGCTGGCCAGGAGCGGTGTCCTGGTCCCGCTGCTGACGCTGGCCGCCACCGCCGTCGGCGGACTGCGCCTGGCGGCCGGCGAACTGAGCGTGGGGGGCCTGCTCGCCGCCGGCCGCTACGCACAGCTCACCGCGGGTGTCGGCGCCGCCGCGTCGCTGCTCGGCGGGATCGTACGGGCCCGCGAGGCCCGGCACCGGACCCTGGAGCTGGAGGGGATGGAACCGCTCACGTACGGAACACGACGGCTGCCCCCGGACGGGCCGGGGGAGGTCGAACTGCGCGGCGTGCGCGTGGTGCGCGACGGCAGGCAGGTGCTGCGCGCCGACGGGGTGCGGGTGCCGGGCGGCAGCACGGTCGCCGTGGTCGGACGCGGCGGAGCGGGCAAGTCCGTGCTGGCGGCGGTGGCGGGACGGCTCGTCGACCCGGACGAGGGACACGTGCTGCTGGACGGCGTCCGGCTCGACCGCCTGACGCGCGACGCGTTGCGCACCGAGGTGTCCTACGCCTTCGAACGCCCCGTGCTGGGGGAGGGGACGGTCGCGGAGGCGGTCGCGGGCGGGGTGCGGCAGCCGACCGGCGAGCAGGTGCGGGAAGCGGCCCGCGCGGCCGGCGCCGACGGCTTCGTACGCCGTCTGCCGCACGGTTACGACACACCGCTGGCGCAGGCGCCCCTCTCGGGCGGGGAACACCAACGGCTCGGCCTGGCAAGGGCGTTCGCGCACGCCGGACGCCTGCTGGTCATGGACGACGCCACATCGAGTCTGGACACCGCCACGGAGCACGAGGTTGACCTGGCGCTGCGCCGCTCGGTCCGGCCCGGGACCCGGCTCGTGGTCGCCCACCGGCCCTCGGTGGCGGACCGGGCGGACCTGGTGCTCTGGCTGGAGGACGGGGAGGTGCGCGCGGTCGGAACGCACCGCGAACTGTGGCGCACGGCCGGCTACCGGGCGGTCTTCGGCGCTGGCGCGGGCGCGGACGCCGACGGCACCGGGACGGCGGCGCCGGCCGACGGGCCCGTACCGCCGGGCGCGGGGGAGGCCGAACCTTCCGCATGCCGTCAGGAACCGGAAGAGGCGCACCCGTGACGTCCGCCGGACACCGCGCGCAGGCACCCGGCGACGCGGGTACCGGGGACGCCGGGACCAGGGCGGTGCGCCGGCTGGCGCCGCCCGCGCGGCGCTTCCTCGCCCGCCGCAGGGGTGTGCTGCTGCGGCTGGCGCTCTGGTCGCTGGCGGAGTCGGGGCAGGCGTTCCTGGTGGGCTACGGAGTCGCCCGCTCCGTCGACGACGGATTCCTCGCCGGCGACCCGCGCCGGGGGCTGCTGTGGC
Organism: Streptomyces sp. NRRL F-5650; assembly: GCF_000721365.1. Lineage (NCBI taxonomy): Bacteria > Bacillati > Actinomycetota > Actinomycetes > Kitasatosporales > Streptomycetaceae > Streptomyces > Streptomyces sp. NRRL F-5650. The sequence continues at coordinate 20,932 of NZ_JOGV01000057.1, forward strand.
TCGCGGTCGCCCTGGCCGCCGTACTGACCGGAGCGCCGGTCGTCCGGGGGGTGTTCGCGCAACTCGCCGGATTGACGGAGCCGTTGCGCGACGCCCTGGTGCGGCGCGCGGTCGACCGGTCCCTGGTCCGGGTGGCCGCGGGCGGCCCCGGCGGGCCGGACCGGGCGGCCGTGTCACGGCTGACCAACCAGGTCGAGATCGCCCGGGACAGTTTCGCCGGCCTCGTCCTCACCCTGCGCTCCTTCGTCTTCACCGCCGCCGGCGCCTTGCTCGGCCTGCTGTCCCTGCACCCGGCCCTCCTCGTCGTGGTGATGCCCCCGCTGGCGGCCGGTCTCGCGCTGTTCCTGCTCACGCTGCGGCCCATGGCGGCCGCCCAGCGCCGGGCCCTGGCGGCCGACGAGGCCCTGGGCGACCACGCGGCGCGCGCCCGTGCCGCGCTGCGGGACCTCACCGCCTGCGGCACCGGGTCCGCGGCGGAACGGCGCGGCGCGGACCTGGTGGCCGACGCCGCCGCGGCGGCGCGGACGCTGGCCGGGTGGGCGGCGGTGCGCACGGCGGCACTCGGCGTCGCGGGCCACCTGCCCGTGCTCGCGCTGCTGGTGGCGGTGGAGTGGCTGCGCGGGCGAGGAGTGAGCGCGGGCGCGCTGCTGGGCGCGTTCACCTACCTCGTGCAGTCCCTGCTGCCCGCCCTGCACAGCCTGATGACCGCGCTCGGGGCCGCCGGGGCCCGGCTGCTGGTCGTCCTCGACCGGATCGTGGGCCCGCAACCGGACCCCACCGACGCCCCGGGGGCGGCGGCCTCCCGAGCGGACACCGCGGACGGCCACGGCCATGGCCACGGCCACGATCTCGGCACCGGTCACGGTCCCGGCGGTCGGCCGTCCGTCCACCGTCCCGGCGGTCGGCCGTCCGTCCAGGGCGCACGCCCGGCGCACCACCGGGACGCCCCGGTCCCGGCGCTGGAACTGCGCTCCGTCACCCTGTCCTACGGCGCCCGGGCGGAGCCCGTGCTGGACGCGCTCGATTTGAGCGTCGCCGCGGGGGAACACCTCGCCGTCGTCGGACCGAGCGGCATCGGCAAGTCCACCCTCACCCGCCTCGCCGCGGGCACGCTCGCGCCGAGCGCCGGCGAGGTGCGGGTGGCCGGGAACCCGGTCGCGGGGCGCACCGCCGCGCAACTGGCCGCCCTGCGGGTGCTGGTCCCGCAGGAGGCCTACGTCTTCTCCGGCACGGTCGCCGACAACCTCGCGTACCTCAGGACGGACGCGGACCGGGAGGAAGTCGACGCGGCGGTGGGGGCCTTCGGCCTGCGGCCCCTGGTCGAGCGCCTGGGCGGGCTGGACGGGGAGCTGCGGCCCGCCGAACTCTCCCCGGGAGAGCGGCAGTTGGTCGCGCTGGTCCGCGCCCACCTGTCGCCCGCCCCCCTGCTGCTGCTCGACGAGGCCACCTGCCACCTCGACCCGGCGTCCGAGGCCCGCGCCGAGGAGGTCCTCGCGGCGCGGCCGGGAACGCTGCTCGTGGTGGCGCACCGGCTCTCCTCCGCGGTCCGTGCCGACCGGACCCTGGTGCTGGACGGCGTACGGGCCGTGTGCGGGACGCACGACGAGCTGCTGGGCCGTTCGCCGCTCTACCGGGACCTGACGGGCCACTGGTGTGCCCGTCCGTCCGGGCGGGCGTGAGCGCGGGCCGCCGCCGTGCGGCGCCGCACGGCGTTCACGTCCAGCCGGCGCTCTGGACGATGCGGATCGCGTCGACCCGGTTGCGGGCGCCCACCTTGCGGATCGCCGTGGCCATGTAGTTGCGGACCGTCCCCCGGGAGAGGTGCAGCCGCGCCGCGATCTCGGCGATCGGCGCCCCCTGGGAGGCCAGGGTCAGTACGCTCAGCTCCCTCGTGGTCAGCGGCATCTCCGCACCCTCCAGCAGCGCCACGGTGAGCGTCTCGTCCAGGAAGCGTTCGCCCTTGGCGACGGTGTGCACCGCCGTGATCAGCCGGTGGACCGGGGCGTTCTTGTCGACCAGTCCGAGGGCGCCTCCCTCGAACGCCCGGCGCAGCACCCCCGGCCGCTTGGCGGTCGCCAGCACGACGAGCCGGTCCCCGTACCGGGCCCGCAGACGCACCGCGCGTCCGCCGTCCGGGCCCGTCAGGCACTCCCCGTCGACGACGCAGACGTCCGACGGCGGCGCCTCGCGCACCCCACCGTCGGCGTCGGGACACTGCGCGGACACGTCCAGCGTGTCGTCGGATCTGAGCAGTTGCGCCAGCGCCGACCGCAGCAGTGTCTCGTCGTGCACCACGACAATACGAACCATCTCCCCCACCTCATCGTCCGGCGGCGGTCCCGTACGGACCGCCGGTTGCGCGCGCCCCCGCGCCACGGGCCATGTGCCCCCCACCGGGACGGCGGAACACCACGCGTACGCACGTGCGAACGGCATCGGAGGCAATGCGCCGTCGCCGACGCAGTGCAGAGGGACGGGCGGGACGGGTGACCCGACGAAGAAGGGCGGATAACGCACCGGTCCGCGGCCGGCGCGGGAGCCTGCGGGGACCGGCGTGCGACGGCCGGTCCCGCGTCCCGGGCCCCGGCGCCCAGGCCAAGAGGGGGTCCCGTGCCCCGGAGCCGGCCGTGCACCCGCCCTCCGGGTCCGGCGGCCCCGTTCCCGGCCGCCGCCGGACCCGGCCGAAAACCGCCGCTGCCCAATCTGGCGCGAAAGGCACCGCGCCGCACGAGATGGGGACTGTCGGTGGGCGCCCCTAGTCTTTGGCCAACACCTCAGCAGAGCGTGCTGGTTCACGGCTCGGCCCGTCTGCTGTGCCGTGTGTTCCCAGTGGTGGCGAGAGGCGAAGAGCTGATGGGTTGGCTGGCAGCGGGCGACGAGTACGAAGTCGCCCTGGTGGAAGGCCGGGTGGTGGCGCGGACCGCGTCGGCGGAGTCCCGGGCGCGGGGCGGGCACGAGCGCACCCTGCCCGCGGAGATACGGGACCGTCCCGAGGTGGTCGAACTCCAGCGCTTCGCCGAGTGGCTCGACCGGCACGCCGCCGAGTGCGCGGCGCAGGTCGCCGCCTGGATGGTGTCCTCGCTGCCGGTGCCGGCCGGGCTGCTGGCGCAGGTGTGGCCCGACGAGGCGTGGCGGGCGGCACTGCGGGACATCGTCGTCGTCGGCGACGGACCCGGCGAGACGGGTTTCCTGCGCGACGCCGACGAGACGGAGGGCCTGCGGGTGGTGAACCTGGACGGCGAGACCGTCCGGCTGACCTCCCCCACGGTCACCATGCCCCACCCGGTCCTCCTGCCCGACCTGGAGGAACTGCGGACCTTCGCCGCCGAGGCGGGCGTGGTCCAGGGCGTGGCGCAGATCCACCGCGCCACCTGGCTCAAGCCCGCCGGGACGGACGACGGGGCCGACTCGGTCTCCGAGTTCGAGGGCGCCGAGTACCGCTCGTGGTTCCACCTCTCCGCCCGTGCCACCTCCCTCGGCTACCGGGTCTCCGGCAACGGCGTCGTCGACCGCGTCCGGGACGCCGGCCGCACCGTCACCGCCCGGGTCGGCATGAGCGACCCCTACACGGAGGAGAAGGCGTGGACCGGCCGTCTGACCTGGCACCACGGGGACGACCGCCGCAGGCTCCCGCTGCGCGAGGTCGGTCCCGTCGCCTGGTCCGAGGGCATGCGCATGGCCGCCGCCCTGCACGCGGGCCGCACCGTGCCCGCGGACGACGCCCGGTGAAGACCTCCACCGCACGCACACCCACGAAAGGCAAGCGATCATGAGCGACGGCACGACCCGGGACGGGGCGGACGCCAAGGCGGAGGAACTGCTGCGCGCGGGAGCCGTACTGCCGCCGGGCACCACCACGGGAGGCGACCGCGCGGTGCCCGTGTTCACCCGTGCCTACCGGCACCCGGGCCTCGACGACCGGGTCGTCGTACGCCTGACGCCCGCGGACCCGTACGCCCAGGAGCCCGCCGGGGACGGCGGCGGATTCCTCGGCCTGCTGCCGGCCGGTGAACCGGTCGAGGTCGGGGTCGGACAGCACCGGGCGATGGGCTTCCCCGAGTGGGTGCTGGTCCGCCACCCCGCCGACGGCCATCTCGCGATGTCCCTGGTGGAGGAGATGGACAAGATCGCCAGGACGGTGCGCTCCCGGCCGAAGCGGGCCCGCGCCGCCTACGAGTCGGCCGCCGAGCGGCTGGCGGGCTCGGTGCCGCACTTCCTGCCCACCTTCTACGAGGAGGCGGGCCGGGTGTTCCTGGCCGCGGGCCAGAAGGCGTACGCCTCCCAGATGTTCGTCAACGCGCGCAAGGCCGAGACGGCCCACGCCCTGCCGTTCGACGAGGCCCGCATGGACGCCGTGTTCCTGGAGTTCGCCCTCGCCGACGCCGTGCCGACCAAGGTGCTCTCCACCTACGCCAAGGGCCTGGCGTCCCGCGTGCCGGCCGCCACCGCCTTCAGGCACCTGCGCGGACTGTTCGTCCGGCTCGCCGCGCACGGCGTGGCACCGTCGAGTCCCGGCGCGAGCGACCTGCGCAAACTGGCGAAGGCCGCCGCGGGCAAGGACGCGCTCGCCGAGGAGACGGCCTACCTGCGCGAGGTGCTGCCGCTGCCGGGCACCCTCAAGGCACCGCCCGGCTGGTGGAAGGCCCACCTGGCCGCCCTGCGGGAGCTGACCCGGCGCGAACCCGCCGTCCGCGGCACCCTGTTGGGGCTGCTGCCCGCGGAGTGGGAGCAGGACGACCTGGGCCAGTGGCTCGGCCTGCTGGAGAAGACCGGCGCGACCGGGGGACTGTGCGACCCCGCCCAACCCGCCGAGACGCGTTCCCCCGACGGCACGGCCGGCTGGACCCGCCGGTTCCTCCGCCTGTGCCGCACCGACGAGGGGCGCCTCGCACCGCCCGAGCTGTACCCGCTCGTCGACCGGCTCGCCGACACCCTGCGCGCCGAACTCCACGCCGGGGGCGGCGCCCTGCCGCCCCCCGTCAGCGACGTCGACCTCCTCGACCAGCTCCTCGCCCTGCGCATCCCGGTCGGCGACCCCGAGGAACGGCCCGGCCTGGACCTGCAGGCCTGGGCGGCGCGCGACGAGCGGCGCGACCTCCTGGCCCTCGCCGCCGACAGCCGCTTCCGCGCCGCCTTCCGGCGCGGCTGCCCCAGCTACGAACGCGAGGGCATCGACCGGCGCACCGTGACCCGGCTGGCCGAGTCGCCGGGCGGACGCCCCATGCTCGCCGAGTGGGTGGCCGAGGTCGGCCGCAGGTATCTCACCGCCGAACTGGGCGAGTTCGCCCTCCGCAACGGCCCCCTCCAGACGCTGGCGTGGCTGCCCGGCGAGGTCCTCGCGACCGCCGAGCAGGAGGTCCGGGACGCCCTGAGCACCGGCATGGCCCCGAACCTCGCCCGTGCCCTGCGGGGCGGGATCCTCGACGAACTGGGCTGGCCCGCCTGGGAGGAGGCGGTCGGCACGCCCGCGTCGCCCGAGGACGCGCGGAGCACCCTCGTGAGCGAGGCATGGCCGCACCTGATCGTCTTCCGTGACGGCCGCGCCCGGGTGATCGGGGCCGAGGGCACGGTCCTCAGCCACGAGATGCGCCTGCCGCCGCCGTCGGAGCGCTCGGGCCCCGAGGCCCGCTACGTGGACGGCGGGCTCCTCGTCTTCTGGAAGGGCATTTCCTCCTCTTCCTTCACCGGCTCCCTCGGCTACTGGTACGCCCCCGAAACGGGTGCCTCCCCGCCCACCGAGGTGGACGGCGACGTCAACTCCCCCTACCCCTGCCACGCGAACGAGCGGGGCGGAACCAACGGCATGCGCGCCACCTCCCTCCCGCTCCCCGGGGGCGGGAGGGCCACCGGAGGGCGCGTGCTGCGGCGGGGAGACACCCACGTGCCGCACGGACGGCCCGTGATCGGCGACGGCACGTCGTACTGGGTCTGGGTCAGGGACTGGTCCGACGCGCGGAACAGCGCCTGGTTCGCCTACGACCCGGCCGCCGGCACGGTGGGGGAGCGCGACGAGCCGGACTGGTTCACGCAGGGGCTGCGCGCCGCGCCGGAAGGCAGCACCCTCGGCACCGCCTGGCTGCTGCCCGCCCCCGACCTGGTACCGGGCCCGGTGTCCGCCCCGGTGGACGGCGTGCTCGGCTGGCGGGTCCTCACGCTGCCCGACGGCTCGCAACGGGGCGAGGACCTGTCCGGCCGCACCGTCGTCGTACCCCCGCGCGTGGGCGGAAGCCCGGAGCACGCGCTCGTCTTCCCCGGCACCGACCGGGTCGTGACGGTGATGCGCTGGTCGACCGAGGTCCAACTGCGGGACGCCGGGGGCGCGGTCCTCGCCCATGTCGACGGCCACCAGACGGCCGGCCCCTTCTCGGCGGGCACCCCGCTGTTGCCGCCCCTGCGCTACTGGCCCCTGCTCAGCCCCCGCGACCCGCAGGGCTCCGCCGCGCTGCGCCGGGCCGGCGACGACACCGCGGCGGCCCTGCTGGCCGCTGCCCTGGCGGAGGCCCCCGGAATCGCCGCGGAGGACCGGGACCCGGTGCTCGCCCCCGTGCGCACCCTGCTCCCGGAGGTCGGCCACGAGGCCCTGCGCCAGGGCATCACCGGCCTGGCCCGGTTCGCCGCCGAGCAGCAGCGCACCCTGGACGCCGCCCTGGCCCGCCTGGACACGGCGGTTCGGGGCGCGACCCCGGAGCAGCCCCGGCCCGCCGTCGGCGACCGCCTGCTCGCCTCCGCGCTCAACGGCGCCGGCCTCACCGAACGCGACGCGCGCTGGTACTTCGACTTCCGGCACGACCTCTTCGAGCTGCCGCAGCTCGTCGCCCGGTCGATGAAGGCCCCGCCCGCCCCCGCCGAGCACGGCCCGCTGAAGCACCTGAACGCGGTGGCCCTGCCCGAGCTGCCCGCGGTGGTGGCGCTCCGGGCGGCCTCCGAGGCCACCGTCGAGGAGCACCGGCAGGCCCTGGGCGCCTTCCTGGACGAACTGGACGCACAGGGACTGACCGAGCTGGACCCCGGCCACTGGCGCCGCGTCCACCTGGCCCTGGAGCCCCACGCGTTCGACAGCCCCGGCGCCAGGCCCTGGAAGGGGACCGTGCTCGACCTGGGCGGCGGCGCGTTCCTGGTCTTCCCCGACGCCTGGTACCAGTTCGTCCGCGAGTACGGCGACCACGAGATCAAGGGCAGGCACTACGGCGCCCTCCACCACGACCCGTCCGGCCGCTTCGAGACGCCCGCGCCCTTCACCCCGGTGTCCGCGGAGCCGTTCGTCCCGGAGCCGGCCCGGGCGCCCGGCTGGGCCGCCGCCCTGCGCGCAGAGCTGGCCGAGCGCGGCCCCGCGCCCTGGCGCCCGGAGGCCGCCGACGAGTTCGCCCGGCTCACCGGGGTCACCCCGACCACGGCCAGGATCATCCTCGCCGGGGTGCCGCAGATCGACGACAAGCGCACGAGCGTGCCCTCCGCGACCCTCAAGGCCATCGGAGTGAAGGCGGCCGACGCCCGCGTGTCGAAGGAGGAGCTGAGGTCCCTCGACAGCGCCGCCCTGCGGGCCGTCGTGGCCGCCCTGCTGCCCACCGAACCGTCCCGGCTCTGGACCCACGGCCCCGACGCCGCCCGCGCGGCCGCGGTCTGGAACGAGCGTCTCGGCCGGCGCACCCCGCTGCCCGAAGACGTGCTGCACGACGCCGTCCGCAGCATCGAGCCCGTGGGCTGGGCCCCGGCCGAGGCCCTGCGGGGCTTCGTGGACCTGGCCGGCGAACCGCGGCTGACGACCGACCTGACCTGGAGCTTCGGCGACTACTACCTCGAAACCGCCGAGAAGACGCCGCGCTTCGACAGCTCGGTCCTCAAGGGATCGGTGGCCCTGGCCGCATGGCTCGCCCACCGGCTCCCCTCCGGCGACCCGATCCGGGCCACCCTGCCCGGCGTCCTGACCGCGCTGCGCGAACGCCTGGCCCACCCCGGCCTGCTGCTCGCCCTGGACCGGCGGGGGATCGACTGGGAGGCGTTCCGGCGGGCCGCCGGAGAACCCACGGAGACCGGCCACGGCTTCGAACGCTACGGTGCGGTGGCGGTGAGCACCGTGAACCCCGCAACCCTCGCCGCCGTCCGGCCGGCGCTGCTGGACGCGACCGGTCACGAGGCCCACCTGACCGCCCTGTGCACCGGCGAGCGGCCCAACGCACAGGAGACGGCACTGCGCCTGGTCCACGACCGGGCCTTCGCCGAACTGCTCGCCGACCCCGGCAACCCCCTGGCCGGCGAGCGCGACGCCGACGGGCTGTGGTGGCCCCAGGACCCGGCCCGCTCCGTGCCCGACCTGGTAGGCGAGGCCGCCGAACAGTACGGCGTCGGCGAGGACGCCGCCGTGCTGTACCTGATGCTGCTCGCCCTGCCCGACCCCACCGACCGCAACACCGCCCGCTGGACCGGCTGGGGCGGGCAGCGGGGCGGAACGGCCCGGCTGCGGGCCGCCCGCGCCGAACTCGCCGCCACCGGCCTCGTGGTCGAGGGCAGCCGCGCCAAGGCCGGACGCTCGCTGTTCCTGCCCGGCGGCTGGACACGGTTGCCCACCCCGCACCTGCCACTGGAGCGGTGGAAGCTGCCGATGTACGACCTGCGGGAGGGCGAGGCGCCCGTCCTGGGAGTCGTCGTGCCCACCCGGCCCGTGGCCGTCCTGTACCGCGAGGCCTGGCAGCGCGTCCAGGAGGGGGACGGACCGAGCCTGGAGGAACTGGAGGTGCCGCGACCGCGCAAGCGCCGCCGCTGAGGTCCGGCCCCGGCGGGGACGGCCGCCGCACGCCGCCGTCCCCGCCGCCCCTCCGTCCCCCGCCCGCCCACGCCCCTGGACCCATGACCGCACGCGAAGACACCGCCGGCCGTCCGGCAGCCCGCAGACAGCCCCTCGTGATCGGCGTACGCCATCACAGTCCCGCCCTGGCCGTCGCCGTCCCCCGGCTGCTGGACGCGGTGGACGCCGAGGTCGTGTGTGTGGAACTGCCGGCCGACTTCCAGCCGTGGCTGCCCTACCTCGCCGACCCGCGGACCGTGGCGCCGGTGGCGCTGGCCGGTGTCCACGAGGACGGACGGCTGCGGTTCCATCCGCTCGCCGACTTCTCGCCGGAACTGGCGGCGATCCGCCGGGCACGGGAGCGGGGCGCGGAGGCGGTCTGCTGCGACCTGCCGCTGGCGGACCCGCGATGGCCCTGCGGGCCGCCGGACGGGGGTGCCCGCGCCGTGGCCGTCGACGACTTGTGGGACCGCACCGTCGAGGCACGGGCGCCGGGCAGCGCTCCCGAAGCCGTGCGACGAGCAGCCCTCGACTTCGGACGGGCGGTGCGCCTCGACACCGCGGCCCACGGGGGGATCGCGGCCGGTGACCTCGCCCGCGAGGCCCACATGCGCCGGGTCCTCGGCCGGTGCGCACCGCGTCGGGTCGCCGCGGTGGTCGGTGCCTTCCACGCCCCCGCGTTGACCGACGCGGACGAGGGGGACGCGCCGGGGGAGGCGGGGCGGGAGCCGGATGCGGCGACGGGGGTGGGGGCGGATGCGGCGCCGGGTGCGGAGGTGGAGGCGGAGGCGAAGACGGAGGCAGTCGTCACCTCCCTCGTGCCGTACGCCTTCGCCCTGCTGGACCCCCGCACGGGGCACTCGGCCGGCATCCGCGACCCGCGCTGGCGCCAGGCGGTCCTCGACGCGGGCGGCGATCCCGGGCGCGTCCGGAACGCCGCCGCCCGGATCATCACCGAACTGTGCCGGGAGATCCGGGCGTCCGGGGGCGCGGCGGGCACCGGCGAGGCCGTCGAGACCCTGCGGTTCGCCTGCGACCTGGGCACCCTGCGCGGTCTGCCCGCCCCGGGCCGCGGAGAACTCCACGAGGCGGTGACGTCCGTACTCGGCCGGGGCCGCCCCCTCGGCCGGGAACTGGACGCCGTCCTGGTCGGCACGGGACGGGGCCGGCTCGCGCCCGGAACACCCCGCTCCGGACTCGGGCCCTGGGCGGAGGCCGAACTGGCCGCGCTGCGGCTCCCGGGACCGCATGCCCCGGACGGCCGGGACCTGCGGCTCGCTCCACTCCGCTCCGACCTCGACGCCCGCCGCGAGATCCTGCTCCAGCGCCTCGGGGAGTGCGGGGCGGGCTACGCGGAGCCGGTCCCGGTGAGCACGCCCGGGGAGGGCGGCGCGCTCACCACACGCTGGCGGGCCGCGTGGACCCCGGCGGTCGCCGCCCGCCTCGACCTCGTGGGCGTCCGCGGCGTCACCGCGGCCCAGGCGGCCGACGGCATCCTCCGCGAGCGCCACCGCAGGGCGGCCGAGGCCGGCCGGGTCACCCCGGCCCGGGTCGTCGCCCTCCTGGGGGCGGCGGCCAGGTGCGCCCTTCCCGCCCTGCTCCAGGACGGTCTGACGGAGGCCGAGCGGGTCCTTCCGGGTGCCGCCCGCCTGCCCGAACTGCTGGACGCGCTGGACCTGTTGGAAGCACTGCGCCGACAGCACCTGCCCGGCACCACCGAAGCCGTCCGCGTCCGGGCGGCCCGTCTCGCCGGGCTCCTGCTTCAAGCCGCCGTCCGGCTCCTGCCCGGACTGGCCGGCAGCGACGACCCCGAGGACGCCGTCGCGGTCGTGACCCTCGCCGTCCGCCGCGCCGAGGACCGGCTCGGACTGCGGCTGGACGGCGAGCTGTACGCGCTCTCCCGCACCGGCTCCCCGCTCCTCCAGGGTGCGGCACAGGCCGCCCGGGTCCTGCTGGACCTCGACGGCTCCGATCTGCTGGGCGCGAGGCTCGCCGGCTGGGTGGACACGGCGACGGGACCGGACGGCCGGCGCCGGCTGGAACGCCGGCTCACCGGGGTGCTCGTCGCCGCCGGACCGCTGGTCGAGTCGGCGTCCACCGCCCTGCGCCCGCTCTTCGAGCGCGTGGAGACCATGGACGACCGTGCCTTCCTGGACCGGTTGTACGCGCTGCGCGGCGGCTTCGGAGCCCTCACGCCGGAGGGGCGCACCCGGGTGCTCGCGGCCGTCCGCGACCGCCTGGGCGGCCGGCCCGGCCTCGGGCTCCCCGCCCCGGCCGAACTGGTCGGGCGGTGGGCCGCGGCCGACGCCGAGGGCCACGCCCTGCTGCGGGAGCTGGGCCTGGCGGGACCGGTGCGCGCCCCCGCGCCCGGGCAGGCCACCGTCGTGTCGCCGGGGCAGGCCACCGCCGTGCCGCCGGGGCACGGCACCGCCATGCCGCCCGGGCAGCGTGCTGACGCATCCGAGGCCGTGCGGGGGACCCGACGGATCGGTCCCGCCGACCGCTGGCGGCTGGTGCTCGGCCGTGACACCGCCCAACTCCCGCCCGGACTACGGCCGTACGCACACGCCCTCGACGAACTCTTCGGCCACGACGCGGCCGAGGCGGAAGAGAGCCGCGACGGGAGCGGGGAGGGAGCGGCCGACGACGGGCCGGAACCCGGCGCGGGCGGCACCGCCGCAGACGGCGCCGACGACGAGGACGGAACCGGGGGGCGGGCCCGGAGCCGCCCCGACGTCCGGCACTGGGCCGAGGACCTCCGGGTGCTCTTCGGCGCGGAGATCCGCGAGGAGATCCTGGGCCGCGCCGTCGCCGACGGCCGGACCGACGCCGTCGAACTCCTCGACGCGGGCTCCGTACGCCCCTCCGTCGAGCTGCTGTCCACCGTCCTGACGCTGGCCCGGGGGATGCCCGAGCAGCGGGTGGCACGTCTGAGGCCGCTCGTGAAGCGGCTGGTCGGGGAACTCACCGAGCAACTCGCCACCCACCTGCGCCCCACCCTGACGGGCCTGGCCGTCCTCCGCCCCACCCGGCGTCCCGGCGGGCCCCTCGACCTGCCCCGCACCCTGCGGGCCAACCTCGCGCACACCCGCCTGCGGGAGGACGGACGGGTCGAAGTCGTCCCCGAACGGCCGGTGTTCCGGACCCGCGGCGCCCGGCAGAACACCTGGCGGCTCGTCCTCGTCGTGGACGTCTCCGCCTCCATGGAGTCCTCGGTGGTGTGGTCGGCGCTCACCGCCGCCGTCCTCGCCGGTGCGCCCATGCTCTCCACCCACTTCCTCACCTTCAGCACCGAGGTCGTCGACCTCACCGGCCTGGTCGGCGACCCCCTCTCCCTGCTGCTGGAGGTGAAGGTCGGCGGCGGTACGCACATCGCCGCGGGCCTCGCCCACGCCCAGACCCTGGTGAAGGTGCCCGACCGGACCCTGATGGTGGTCGTCAGCGACTTCGCGGAGGGCGCCGCGGTCGAACGCCTGCTGGCGGAGACCAGGGCCCTGGTCTCGTCCGGGGTCCGGCTGCTGGGCTGTGCCGCCCTGGACGGCGAGGGAACGCCGTGCTACTCGGTGCCGGTTGCCCGGCAGCTCGTCGCCGCCGGCATGCCGGTGGCCGCCCTCAGCCCGTTCGCGCTCGCCCGCTGGGTCGGCGAACAGGTCCGCGGAGCCGCCCGGTGACCCGCCCCCGCCCGGACACCGCGCCCGTGCTCCCACCGGTGGCCCCGGAGGTCCTCGCCGCCGCGGTGGAGAGCCTGACCACCCGGCTGCGCGGCCGGCTCGACGCGGCCGTCGAGGCGCTGGCCGCCAACCCGGTCGACACGGCGGACGACGGCACCTACGGCGTCCACTGCGCGGTGGACGCCCGAGTGACCCTGGCACCGGGGCCGTCCGGCACGATCACCGCCCCCGACCAGGCACGCTGCACCTGCCTCCTGTCGCCCCGCTGCCTCCACCGCACCGCGGTCCTGGCCGCGGCCCCGGTCGCGGAGGCGGCCCCGCCCGCCCCGGGGGAACCGGCCACCGTGGGGGAACCGGCCACCGCCCCGGCTCCGTCCGCGGCCACGGCTCCTTCGACCGTCCCGGCTCCCTCCGCCGCCCCGGCCCCGTCCGCCGGTCAGACGCGTGCCGCCGCGGACCTCTGGACGGCGGGCGCGGCGGTCCTGGCGGCGGGCGTTCCCGCCGTCGGCGCCGTCCTGCGGGCCGAGTTGCTGCGGGCCGCACACACGGCGCGTCTGGCGGGCCTGTACCGGGCGGAGGGCGCCGCCCTCGACGTCGTACGCCGGGTGCGCGAGGCGCACGACCCGGACAGCCCGAACAACCCACGCGGTACGGGCGAGTTGACGGCCGCCCTCCGTGAGCTCCTGCTCGTCGCCCACCGGCTGAAGGCGGCCGACGCCGACCCGGCGCTGATCGGCGCCGTCCGCCACCATCACCGCCCCGACCGGCCCCTGCGCCTCTACGGCGTCTGCCGCGAACCGGTCGTGGAACCCGGTGGCCGGGGCGGTGTCGTCACCCGTCTGGTCGGGGACGACGGCCGCTGGTACGCGCTGCGCGACGTCGGTCCGGGCGGTGCCGGGCGGGCCCGCCGTGCCGGTACCGCCCCTGTGGCCCTCCGCTCCTTCCTGAGCGACCACGAGCGGCTGTCCCGCGGTGGTCTCGTCGTCACCGGCGCGGTCGTCGCCCCCGACGGCAGCCTGCTCGCGGAGCCCGGCGTCCGGGCCGCCTTCGCGCCCGGACGCCCCTGGACCGACGTCGTGCCCGCGACCGCCGCTCCCGCCGGCCCCGGGCAGGCCGCGCCGCCGACCGTGTGCGCCGTGGAGGTCCTCGCCGCCGACGGTGAGGGCGTACTCGTCCGCGCCCTCACCGGCGACGCCCCCGGGCCGGTCCTCCGGCTCGCCCCCGCCCACCGGCACCCCGCCCTCGCCCACACCGCCAACCTCGGGCGGCTGGGCGCGTGTCCGGGGCTGCGGGTCCGGGTCCTCGGCCGCGTCGACCCCGAGCGGGCCACCACCCTGCGCCCCCTGGCCGTCGGACCGGTGAACGGCAGCGGGGCGCCGACCCTCGCCCTGCCCGAGCAATGGCGGGGCCGCGCCGACCTCGGCTACGACCGGCTGCGCGACGAGCACCTCCCGTTCGGGGCGACCGCCCGCCCGGCCGCGTCCGGCCTCCCCGGCGCGACGCCCCGCCCGGCCGACCCGCCGCTCCGGCACCTGCGCGACCTGGTCGAGCTGGCGGTCACGGGCGGGCGCCGCGCCGCCGCGGAACCCGCGCGCACCGGCGACCGCGACGGCCGCGCCGCCGCCCTGCGCGACGGCGGTTTCACCACCGGCGCGGACCTGTACACCGCGCTCGCGGCGGCGGCCGCCCGGCGTTCCCGCGACGTCTTCGGACGCCCGGCCGGGGACGACCGGGACCACTACGCGGCCCGGTGGCTGGCCACGGCCGTCTACCTCACCGGCACGGAAGCCGCCCTGGGCCGCGCCCTGTGGCAGGGCTGAGCCGCGGCTCGGCGGGCGGCGCGGCCGACGCGTGTGCGGCGGCGGGCCCGGGGCGCACCCCGCGTACCGGTGACTTTCACACGAGCGCCACCGGGCCCTTCCCCGACGTTTGCCGCTCCTGGAACACTCGTTCCGCGCGCATTCCGTCATCACCCGGCACCGTCCGGCCGGTTGACTCCCCCCAGACGAAAGGCCCCTCACCCCCATGGCCGAAGTGAACCGCCGCAGGTTCCTGCAACTCGCGGGCGCCACCACGGCGTTCAGCGCCCTGTCCGCGAGCATCGACCGGGCCGCCGCGCTCCCGGCCAACCACCGCTCCGGATCGATCGAGGACGTCGAGCACATCGTCGTCCTGATGCAGGAGAACCGTTCGTTCGACCACTACTTCGGCACGCTCCGAGGTGTCCGCGGCTTCGGCGACCCGCACCCGGTGGCGCTGGACGGCGGCAGGCCGGTGTGGCACCAGCGCAAGAGCGACGGCACGGAGGTGCTGCCGTTCCGTCCCGAGGCCGACGACCTCGGCATGCGGTTCCTCGAAGGGCTCCCGCACGGCTGGGCCGACGGACAGGACGCCTACCACAACGGCAAGTACGACCGGTGGCTGCCCGCCAAGGGCACCACGACCATGGCCCACCTGTCCCGCGAGGACATCCCGTTCCACTACGCGCTCGCCGACACCTTCACCGTCTGCGACGCCTACCACTGCTCCTTCATCGGCTCCACCGACCCCAACCGCTACTACCTGTGGTCGGGTTACACCGGCAACGACGGCCGCGGCGGCGGCCCGGTCCTCGGCAACGACGAACGCGGCTACGACTGGACGACGTACCCCGAGCGTCTGGAAGCGGCCGGCGTCTCCTGGAAGATCTACCAGGACATCGGCGACGGCCTCGACGCGGCCGGCGGCTGGGGCTGGATCGACGACCCCTACCGGGGCAACTACGGCGACAACTCCCTGCTGTACTTCAACGCGTACCGCAACGCGAAGCCCGGCGACCCCCTGTACGACAAGGCCCGCACGGGCACCGACGCCAGGAGGGGCGAGGGCTACTTCGACAGGCTGCGCGCGGACGTCAAGGCGGGCACCCTGCCGAAGATCTCCTGGATAGCCGCCCCGGAGGCGTTCTCCGAGCACTCCAACTGGCCCTCGAACTACGGCGCCTGGTACATCTCCCAGGTCCTGGACGCGCTCACCTCCAACCCGGCGGTGTGGGCGAAGACGGCCCTGTTCATCACGTACGACGAGAACGACGGCTTCTTCGACCACGTGGTGCCGCCGCTGCCGCCGAAGTCCGCCGCGCAGGGCCGCTCCACCGTCGACGTCTCCCTGGACGTCTTCGAGGGCGGCGCCACCCACCGCGAGGGCTTCTACGGACTGGGCCCGCGGGTGCCGATGCTGGTCGTCTCGCCCTGGAGCAAGGGCGGCTTCGTGTGCTCCGAGACCTTCGACCACACCTCGGTGATCCGGTTCATGGAGCGGCGCTTCGGCGTCCGCGAACCGAACATCTCACCGTGGCGCCGTGCCGTCTGCGGCGACCTGACCTCGGCCTTCGACTTCTCCCGCAAGGACAGCCGCCCGGCCCGCCTGCCGGACACCGACGCCTACGAGCCGCCGGACCGCACGCGCCACCCCGACTACCGCCCGGCACCGCCCGCCGATCCCGGCATGCCCCGGCAGGAGCGCGGGTCGCGTCCCTCCCGCCCGCTGCGCTACGACCCGTACGTGGACGGTGCCGCGGACCCGGCGGCCGGGAGGTTCACGCTGACCTTCGCCTCCGGGGCCCGGGCCGGCGCCGCCTTCCTCGTCACCTCGGGCAACCGCACGGACGGCCCCTGGACGTACACCACCGAAGCGGGCAAGAGCATCGCGGACACCTGGAACTCGGCGTACTCCGGCGGTTCCTACCACCTGACGGTGCACGGCCCGGCCGGTTTCCTGCGGGTCTTCCGCGGCCCGAACGAGCCCGCCGGTCCCGCCGGATGCGAGGTCACCGCCCGGCACAGCGGGGACGACCTGCGGCTCACCCTCACCAACGCCGGGACCGGCACGGTCCGACTGCGGATCGCCAACGCCTACGACGGCCGCGCCCGGACCCTCGCCGTCCGCCCCGGCGCCACCGTGCACCACACCGTCGGCCTCGCGCGCAGCCGCCGCTGGTACGACGTGACCGTGACCTCCGAGACCGACCCCGCCTTCCTGCGGCGCTTCGCCGGTCACGTGGAGAACGGCAGGCCGGGGGTGAGCGACCCGGCGATCGCCACCGACTGAGGCCGGGGCCGGCGAAGACCGGCGCCGTCGTACGGCGGGCAGCGGTGGCTCACGGGCCGACCTGATGGCCAGTCAGCCCGTGAGATATCGTGTACCGGGAACAAACAGCAGGCAGGCGGTCCGTCGAGTTCCAGCCCGGGAGAGTACAGCCGATGGCGAGGCAGCTACGCGCCGAGCAGACCCGCGCGACGATCATCGGTGCCGCGGCCGACCTGTTCGACCGGCCGCCGCTGCCGCACCCCTTCACCGAGTGGCGGGAGACGGCCACCTCCCGGCTCCTGAACGCGGTGCGGCAGGCCGACGTGCACCCGGACTCCGACGTCGACTCCGTCGCCCACGCCCTCGTCTGCTCCGTCGTCGGCACCTGCGTCGTGGGCGCCGCCCTCGAACCGGCCGGCCGCCAGCCCCGGCGCCTGGCCGAGATGTGGTGCATCTGGATCCGCGGCATGGTCCCGGTCGCCCGGCGTGCCCGCTACCTCTCCCTCGCGGCCCGTCTCGAGCGGGAGACGGGCGCGGCCTGACGGCGGTGACGCGTGCGCTCCGCCCGGCTACAACTGGGCCGAGGCGAAGCCGCTCAGCAGAACCAGGGTGCCGCCGATCTCACCGACGACCAGCGCCTCGCGCACCCCGCGCAGGCCGGCCCTCCGGTCGCGCATCTGGTTGTCGGTCCGGCCCTCGCGTCCGAGCCGCGCGTACTTCGAGATCGTCAGAACGAACATGCCGATGATCGCGGCTGCCGCCGTGACGTTCACCGCGGACGGCCAGCCGGAGAACTGGACGAGCGGCGCCACGATGGCGGAAGTCGCGAAGGAGTACAGCAGCGCGGCGTTGTGCGCGACGCTCACGTAGCGGTGTGCCGTTCCGTCCGGGGACGCAATGGACTGCTGCCATTTCCACACCCCGAGGACCAGTGCCACGAGGAAGATCAGACCGGCGGCGAAGAGGACCCAGGCGGTCTCCTGGCGGATCATGGTGTGCCTCCGAGTGGGGGGAGTCGTCGCGCGTCACGTGCGGGCCGGGGGGGGGCGCGGTGGGGCCGCGGGTGAAGGGCCCGGGGCGCCACGTCGGGCGGTCCTCGGAAACGGTAGCTTGGATCTTGGCGACCCCGGTGAGGAGGTCCCCGGAGGCGGCGACCGCGAGGCCCGTCCCCGGCCTCCGCGAAGGGCGAGCCGCCGGAACGGCTGCCGCGGGAACGGATGTCACGGGAACGGCTGCCGCGGGAACGGCTGCCGCGGGAACGGCGTCTCCACGCGGCCGGTCCGCGGTGTCATCTCCGAGGGGCCGCGGAGACGGCGGGCCCGAGATCCGCACCGTCTGCGCCGAGCCCGCTGCGACCCCCGTCCGCACTCGGCTCGACACCGTTGCCGGCATGCTCGGCCGACGGCTCCGTCACTGCCTGGAGCCGTATGGGGTGCCCCGTCCCCGGGCGGCGGGACGCCGGAACGGCGGTCGCCCGCCCGCAGCCCCCTGGCTCCGGGGCGGAGGGCGCCGGGGCGGCGAACGCCGCTACGGCCGCCGTCCCGGTCCGCTCCGGGGTCGCGCGGCTGAGCTGGAGCACGCCCCAGGCGGCCAGCGCCGCTCCGGCCAGCGCGAGGAGCACACCGCCCGCTCCGCCCCTGAGCCGTTCGCCCAGCAGTGAGAGCCCGATCACCGCGGCGGCCACCGGATTGGCCAGCGTCACCACCGCGAGCGGGGCACCGAGACCGCCCCGGTAGGCCGTCTGGGACAGCAGCAGGCCGCCCGCGGCGAAGGCGGCCACCAGCACGGCCACGCCGATGACCTGGACGCTCAGCAGGGGTCCCGAGCGGTCGGTGACGGCGACCGTCACGGTCTGGGTGAGCGCCGAGGCGACGCCGGACGCGATGCCCGACGCCGTGGCGTGCCGCAGCCCCGGCCGGCCGCCGGGCCAGGACAGCATGCCGATCAGCGCGGCCGTCGCGCCGGACACCGTCAACGCCTCCGGCACGCTCAGCACGTCGTCGGGCGCAGGCCCGGACGCGGTGAGCAGCAGGGCGCCGAGGCCCAGCAGCGTCAGCCCGGTGCCCCGCCACTCGATCGCACTCACCCGCCGCCCAGCCAGCCGCGCCCCCAGGGGCACCGCCGCGACCAGTGTCAGGGCGCCCAGCGGCTGCACCACGGTGAGCGGGCCGTACTTGAGCGCCACGACGTGCAGCAGCGCGGCCGATGCGTTGAGCGCGACCGCCCACCACCAGGCGCCCGCGGTGAGCATCCGCAGAGGACCGGCGCCGGCGGCGCGCGCGGCCAGCCGTTCCTGGGCGACGGCCGCGGCGGCGTACGCACAGGCCGAGACGAGGGACAGCAGGACGGCGACGAGCGCGGCGTTCACCGGCCCACTCCGACCGGTTGGGGCCGTGCGGCCGACGACCGGCGGCGGATCTCGGGCCGCCGTCGGGCCGGGAGGCGTCGCGGGCGGGCGGGCCGGTGCGGCGGGCGGAGCAGCGCGAGCGCGAGCCCGAGCAGGGCCGTGGCCACGATCACGTCGAGCCAGTAGTGGTTCGCGGTGCCCACGATCACCAGGAGGGTCGCCAGCGGATGCAGCAGCCACAGCCACCGCCACCGCGACCGCGTCGCGACGATCAGACCGATCGCCAGCATCAGGGCCCAGCCGAAGTGCAGCGAGGGCATCGCCGCGAACTGGTTGGACAGCGAGTCCGCGCGCGGCGGGCCGTACACCGAGGGGCCGAAGACCCTGGCCGTGTCGATCAGACCGGTGCCGCCCAGCATCCGCGGCGGGGCGAGCGGGAACAGCAGGTGCAGCAGCAGGGCGGCACCGGTCACGGCGGCCAGGACCCGGCGGGCCCAGACGTAGTGCGCGGGCCGGCGCAGGTAGAGCCAGACCAGGAAGGCCAGCGTCGCCGGGAAGTGGACGGCGGCGTAGTACGTGTTGGCCCCGTGGACCAGCGTGTCGCCGTGCAGGAGCAGGGACTGCACCGTGCCCTCGTCGGGCAGCCGGAGCACGCGCTCCCAGTCCCACACGTGGTGGGCGTTGCGGAAGGCGTCGGTGGTGTGTCCCGTCGCCAGTTGCCGGCCGAACTTGTAGACGAGGAAGAGCCCGGCCACGAGCAGGAGCTCACGGACGAGCGGTGGGCGCGCGGGCGTGTCCGGCCCCGCTTGTGCAGGCTCGCTGCGGGAGTTCATCCCCCGGCCCCTTCGCTGACGGTGGTGCGTGCGACTCATCGGTACGGGGGCGTGTGACGGTTCTCATCGATACGACCGCGTTCCGATACGCCAGTGTACCGATACGGTGGTGTACCGGTACACTGGCGTATCGGAAGACGGACGACACACTGGGTGCGGGGCCGGAAAGAAGGCCCCCGGGTGAGAGAGAAGGAGCGGGGCCGATGACGTCGCAGGACGCGGTCCGGCCGGAAACGGCCGGCACCTCGCGCCGCTCCAAGATCACGCCCGAGCGTGAGCAGGAGTTCTTCGACGCCGTGCTCGAACAGCTCCGCTCCTGCGGCTACGACGCCGTGACCATGGAGGGCATCGCCGCCAGCACCCGGTGCAGCAAGTCCACGCTCTACCGGCAGTGGAAGACCAAGCCCCAGTTCGTGGCCGCCGCCCTGCGCTCCAACAGCCGGGTGCGCTTCGCCGACATCGACACGGGCTCGCTCGCCGAGGACCTGCGCCGGGCGGCCGCCGCCGCGGGCGAGGGCGCGGGCAAGGACACCGGGCTGCTCCAGGCGCTCGGCCACGCGGTCATGCAGGACCCGGAACTCAAGTGCGCGCTGCGCGAGGCGCTCGTCGAGCCGGAGATCGCCGCGCTCCGGGCGATCCTCGCGCGCGGGGTGGACAGGGGAGAGGTCCCGGCCGGCCACCCGGCGCTGGAGTACGTGCCCGCGCAGCTCTTCGGCATGCTGCGGATGCGTCCGGTCCTGGAGGGCGAGCAGGCCGACGCGGCCTACCTCGTCCGGTTCGTGGAGGCCGTCGTGCTGCCGGCCCTCGGCCTCCCCTGAAAGACCCAGGCCGCCGTCCACGGGATGACTGGACGGCGACCTGCCCGCGCCGCACCGTGGGGACGGGGGCGGCGCGCACCCCCGGCCGGGTGGGGAGCCCTTTGAGCGGAAGGGCGCCCCACCCGGCCGAACGCTTCACGGCCGCGTCGGCCGGGGCCCGTCAGACGTCCTGGCCGCTGCCACCGCCGCCGCCGGAGGTGTCCACCTTGATGCCCCGGGTGATCTCGTCGATGACCGTCTGCTTCTGGTCGGCGTCGACGCCGAAGCGGACGACGACGATCTGCGACGGCCGGGCGGGGGAGGGGAAGGCCAGCGACTCGACGAAACCGTCGGAGCCCTTCGCGGTGACCACCTTCCAGCGGACCAGGTAGCCCTTCTGCCCGGCGACGGTGACCGCCTTGGAGGCAAGCTCGTCGTGCGAGGTGATGCCGCCGTAGGACTCCTCGCCGTAGGACTCCTCGGCGTTCGCCGCGATGTCGGCCTTCGCGACCTCTTCCGGGGTGTCGCCCTCGGTCTTCAGCAGCATCGCCGGGGCCGAGTAGGCACCGCCCTTCGTGCAGGACTTGGCGGTGTCGCCGGGGCACTTGTAGACGTCGTCCGACGTGATCTGCGCGCCGACCTGCAACTCCTGCCCCGACCAGCCGTGCGGGAGAGGCAGGCTGATCCCGCTGAGCGCGTCCGTCACCGGGCCGCTGTCGATCGTGGGCGGTTCCGAGGCGTCCGGCGACTTCGGCGAGGGGCCCTCGCCGTCCTCGCCGCCGTCCTTGCCCCCGCTGCCGCCGCCGGGGCCGCCGAAGGGATCGTTCCGGTCGCCGGAGCCCGGCCGGTCCTGCTGCGACCCGGCCGCCCGGTCGCCGCCCGAGCCGTCGTCGGTCAGCGCGTACACGCCGACCCCGATGCCGGCCAGCACCGCCACGGCCGCCGCGACGGCTATGCCGGTGCGCACCCGCCGCCGGCGCGCCGACGGCGGCGGGACCGGAAAGCCCGCGTACCCCGGGTGCACGGGATACGGCCCGGGCCCGGCGTCCGGAAGCGGGGGCTGGAGCGGGGGCTGGGCCGGCGGCCGGGCGGGCGCGGGCGGGGCCTCCGGGGCGGCCCCTCCCGCCGGACGCACCTGGTCGGTCCACGCCGTGCCGTCCCACCAGCGTTCGGTGGCGGGACCGTCATTCTTCTGTCCGGGGTCCGGGTACCACCCGGGAGGAGTCGCCTGCGTCATGTGCCCACCGTATGAGGCGTCGGTGAAAGCCGGATGAGAGGCCCGGCCGGAGGGTCCGTCACCACCGCCGCGGAGCCGCGCCGTGAGAGGTTGACGGGCCCTCGGTCCCACCGGCGCTGATGACGGGCCCCACGCGTCGATCACGCTTTACCGCATGTCACCCGTCACGGCAACTGCTCGGCGGAGCGCCCACCACGTGAGCGGTCGGAGGGCTAGGCTCAGGCTCTGTACGTCATTCGGGCGACTCGGGGAGGTAGCGGGATGACGGAGGTACGGCGGACGGGCGCCGTCCCGCCCTCCCTCTGGGAGCGTGACGAGGAGGTCGCCACCATCACGCGCGCGGTCGACGTCCTGTGCGCGGACCGCTCCTCCCCCGGCACCCTGCTGGAGGCCCGCGGCGAGGCCGGGGTGGGCAAGTCGGCACTGCTCGCCGAGACCCGCCGCATCGCCGAGGCCCGGGGCTGCACCGTCTGGTCGGCCCGCGGCGGCGAGACCCTCCGGTCCGTCCCCTTCAACGTGGTGCGCCAACTCCTCCAGCCCGCCCTGGTGTCCATGCTCCCCGAGGAGGCCCGCGACTACCTCGGCGACTGGTACGACATCGCCGGCCCCGCCCTCGGCATAACGGACCCCGGCGAGCGGCAGGCCGACCCGCAGGGCGTGTGCGACGGCCTCGTCGCCGCCGTCCGCCGGCTCGCCCGCCGGGAGTGGCCGCTGGTGCTGGTGATCGACGACGCCCACTGGGCCGACCAGGAGACCCTGCGCTGGCTCGCCGCGCTCGCCGAACGGCTCGACGAGACCTCCGTCCTCGTCGTCATCGCCCGCCGCCCCGGCGACGTCAGCGGCGACAGCGCCCGCCACCTGGAGGCGGCCAGCGCCGTGGGAAGTCCCCTCGCCCCGCTGAACGCTCTCACCCCGGACGCGACGGCCGGGCTCACCCGCGCCACGCTCGGCCCGCACGCCGAGGCCGCGTTCTGCCGCGAGGTGTGGGCCGTCACCGGCGGCAACCTCTACGAGACCGTCGAACTCCTCGCCAAGGTCCAGGACAGCGAACTCCAGCCCGTCGAGGCGGAGGCCGCCGAACTGCGGTCCCTGAACCGCTCCGCCCGCGGCAGCGGCCTCGTCGCCCGCCTGGAGCAACTCGGCGTCGACGCCACCCGGTTCGCCTGGGCGGCGGCCATCCTCGGCGGCGGCATCACCGTCGACATGGTCGCCGCGCTCGCCACCCTCGACCGCGCCGACGCCGCCCGCTGCGCCGAACTGCTCCGGGGCGCCCGGATCCTGTCCGTGCCCGACACCGCCGGACAGCCGGGCGGGGACGAGCTGGAGTTCGTCCACCCGCTGATCGCCACCGCCGTCTACAACTCCATCCCCGGTGCCCTGCGCACCGCCATGCACGGCATCGCGGCCCAACTGGTCACCGACTCCGGACTCGGTGCCGCGGCCGCCTCCCGCCACCTGCTCAAGGTGTACCCCGACGACGACCAGGAGGTCGTCGCCCAGTTGCGCGAGGCAGCCCGCGAACACCTCGCCGTCGGAGCCCCCGACGCCGCCCGTCGCTGCCTCGAACGCGCGCTCCAGGAACCGCCGTTGCCCGAATCCCACGCGCTCGTGCTGTTCGAGCTGGGCTGCGCCACGCTCCTGACCGCGCCCTCCACCACCATCGGCCACCTGCGCACCGCGCTCGCCATGCCCGGGCTGGACGGCGAGCAGCGCGTGGACGCCGTCTTCCGGCTCTCCCAGGCCCTGCTCCACAACGACCAGTTGGAGGAGGCCGTCCGCACCGTCGAGGCGGAGGCCGCCCGCAACCCCGACCCCTCCGCGCGCCTGCGGCTCCAGGCCGCCCAGTACATGTGGGAGGGCATCCACGCGGGCGAGACCTCCTCGCCCCACCGCTCCGCCCGCCTGGCCG
This sequence comes from Streptomyces sp. NRRL F-5650, assembly GCF_000721365.1. Taxonomy (NCBI): domain Bacteria; kingdom Bacillati; phylum Actinomycetota; class Actinomycetes; order Kitasatosporales; family Streptomycetaceae; genus Streptomyces; species Streptomyces sp. NRRL F-5650. The sequence goes on from NZ_JOGV01000057.1 coordinate 44,576, forward strand.
AACTCGCCGCCACCTGCACCGGCCGGGACAACGCCGAGCGGGCCCTGCTCATCCTGCGCGGCTTCGACGCCATGACCCACGGCGAGAGCGTCGAAGAGGTCGTCGAGCTGTGCGACCGCGCCCTCGTCAACGGCCGCCTCGCCCCCGGACTCGGCTGGACCGACACCGAATGGGGCCTGGAACTGCCCATGATGCTGGCCAGTTCCTACGCCTACGCCGACCGCCTCGACCGCGCCGAGGCCCTGTTCACGGAGGCCCTGCGCGCCTACGAGAGCGCCGGCTGGAACGGCGGGCACCTCGCCCTCGCCCATGCCTACGTCGGCCTCGGCCACCGCAGGAGGGGCCGCCTCAGGGACGCCGAGCAGTCCCTGCGCGCCTCCCTGCGCATCGCCGAACGCGTGGGCCGCGGACTGCCGTTGTACTGGTCGGCCACCTGCAACCTGGTCGACACCCTGCTCGCCCGCGGCCACGTCGAGGAGGCCCGCACCGTCGCCGACCAGTACGACTTCGCACCGCCGTACCCGTCGACGATCGTGCTGCCCGACCCCCGCACCGTGCGCGGGCGCCTGCTGCTCGCCACCGGCCGCACCAAGGAGGGCGTCAACGAACTGGAGGCGGCCGAGAAGGCGGCGGCGGCACGCGGCCGGCACAACCCCGTGGTGGTCCCCTGGGCGACCGAACTGGCCCGGGCACTGGCCGCCGAGGACCCCGCCCGCGCCGCCCGGCTGGCCACCGACGCCCGCCGCCAGGCCGAACGCTTCGGCACGGACACCGCCATAGGAGAGGCCCTGCGCTGCGCCGCCGCGCTGGAGACCGGGCAGCGCGCGGTCCGGCTCGCCGCCCAGGCCGTCACCTACCTGGAGGCCTCGCCCTGCCAGTACGAGCACGCCGCAGCCCGCGTCGAGTACGGCATCGCGGCCCGCTCGGCGGCCGAGCTGAACCGGGGCATGGCCCTGGCCGACTCCTGCGGCGCCGACGGCCTCGTGGCCCGCGCCCGCGAGGCCCTGGCGGTCGTGCGGGCCGGCTGACTCACGGCCGGGGCGCGCCGCGGCACCTCACCCGGCCGCGCCGTCCGCCTCCTCGGCGAGCACCCGCTGGGCCGTCGCGAACGCCGAGTTCGCGGCCGGCACGCCGCAGTACACCGCCGTCTGGAGCAGCACGGCGCCGATCTCGTCCGCCGACAGCCCGTTGCGCCGGGCCGCCCGCACATGCATCGCCAGCTCCTCGTAGTGGCCGTGCGCGACCAGCGCCGTCAGCGTGACCATGCTGCGCTCGCGCCGCGACAGCGTCTCGTCGGTCCAGATCTCGCCCCACGCGTAGCGCGAGATGAAGTCCTGGAAGCGGGCCGTGAACGGAGTCTGACGCCCCTGCGCCCGGTCCACGTGCGCGTCGCCCAGCACCTCGCGCCGCACCGCCATGCCCCGCCCGGCGTCGCCGTCGAAGTGGGCCCGCAGCGCCGTCAGCACCGCCTCCGGCCGCTCGGCCGGCGCCAGGTGCGAGGCACCCGGGATCTCGGTCAGCGTCGAGCCCGGCACCGCGTCGGCCAGCTCCCGCAGGTGCGCGGGCGGCGTGGCCGGGTCCTCGCGCCCGGCGACCAGCAGCGTCGGCACGGAGATCTCCCCGATCCTCTCCCGCAGGTCGAAGGCGGCCAGCGCGTCGCAGCAGGCGGCGTACGCGCCCGGATCGGCCTCCCGGTGGTCCCGGACCAGCCGCGGCACGGTGAACCCCGGTGTGAACCACCGCGCGTCCGCGCTCCGGGCGAGTTGCGCCAGTCCTTCCTCGCGCACCCGCGCCGCCCGCTCCTCCCACGCCTTGGCGCCGTCGAAGTGCGCCGACGAGCAGACGACCGCCAGCGACGACACCCGCTCGCTGTGGTGCACGGCCAGGTGCAGGCCCACCGCGCCGCCCAGCGAGACACCCGCGTACGCGAACCGCTCCACGCCGAGCGAGTCGGCGAGCGCGAGCACCAGCTCGGCCAGGTCCCCGACGGTGGCGCCGGGGCCGATCAGGTCCGCCGGCGAACCCCCGTGTCCCGGCAGGTCCCATCGGATCACCCGGTGCCGGACGGACAGCTCGGGCGCCACCGCGTCCCACAGCGCGTACGAGGTGCCCAGCGAGGGCCCGAGCAGCAGCGGGGGAGCGGAGGCGGGGCCTTCGGACAGGTGGTTGAGCAGGGCCGGGGTCGTCAACGTCGCTCCAGAGCACGGTCGGTGAGGGTGGCAGCGGCACCCGTGTAGCGGGCGGGGTCGGTGAGGGCGGCCAGGTCGAGGTCCCGCAACTCGGGTACTTCGGCGAGCAGTTCGCCCAGGCTCCGGTCCTCGGCGTAGGTGCGCGCGGCCAGTTCGGTGAGCAGCTCCTTGGCGCGGGCCCGCCCGAGCACCGGTGCCAGTTCGGCCGAGAGGCGCTCCGACACGATCAGTCCGTGGGTGAGACCGAGGTGCGCGCGCATCACGTCCGGGCGCACCCGCAGCCCCTCGGTCAGCTCCGCGGCGTCGCGGGCCGCGCCGCCGGTCAGGCGCAGCAGGTCCCGCAGCGGCTCCCACTCGGCGTGCCAGGCCCCGGCCGGCCGCTCGTCCTCCGCGGTCAGCGAGCCGTACAGCGTGGCCGCGAGCTGCGGGGCGCGCCGGGCGGCCGCCGCGACGAGCGTGGACCGCACCGGGTTGGCCTTGTGCGGCATCGCCGACGAGCCGCCGCCGCTGCCCTCGGCGACCTCGCCGATCTCGGTGCGGGACAGGGTGAGCACGTCCACGGCGATCTTCCCGAGCGCCCCCGCGGCCAGGGCGAGGGCGCCGGCCAGGTCGGCGACCGGAGTGCGCAGGGTGTGCCAGGGCAACAGCGGTGCGGCCAGGCCCAGTTCACGTGCGTACGCCGCCGGGAGTTCGACCGGGCCGGTCGCGCCGTACGCGCCGAAGGCCGCCAGGGTGCCCGCCGCACCGCCGAGTTGGGCGGGGAGCGTGGCACGCACCGCCGTGATCCGGTCCCGCGCGTCCAGCACCAGCGAGCGCCAGCCCGCCGCCTTCAGTCCGAAGGCCGTCGGCACGGCGTGCTGGGTGAGGGTCCGGCCCGGCATCGGTGTGTCCCGGTGCTCGGCGGCCAGCCGGGCCAGCGCCCGTTCCGTACGGGCGAGGTCGGGCAGCAGCAGGTCCAGGGTGCGGGCGGCGACCAGCATCGCCGCCGTGTCCAGGATGTCCTGGCTGGTCGCGCCCCGGTGCACGTACGGCCCGTAGGGCTCGCCGACCGCCTCGGTCAGGTCGGCCACCAGGGGGATGACCGGGTTCCCGCCGCTCCGGGCCCGCTCGGCCAGGGAGTGCGCGTCGAAGGCGCCCGGGTCGGCGGCGGCCGCGCTCACCGCGTCCGCCGCCTCGGCCGGGGCGAGCCCCAGCGCGGCCTGGGCACGGGTCAGTGCCGCCTCGGCGTCGAGCAGGGCCCGCAGATACGCGCCCTCCCCGGTCGCGGACGCGGCCGGCGAGCCCGCCCACCCGGGGGCGAGCAGGCTCGCGCCGGTGTCGGCGGGGTCGGCAGGTGATGTCACTGGAACTCCAGGAAGACCGTCTCGCCCTCGCCCTGAAGGCGGATGTCGAAACGGTACGTCCCGTGGCCCTCGTCCGCCGCGATCAGCGTGTCGCGGCGCCCGTCCGGCACCCGGGCCAGCAGCGGGTCGGCGGCGAGCGCCGCCTCGTCGCCCGGCAGGTAGATCCGGGTGAACAGGTGCACGAGCAGCCCGCGTGCGAACACGCACACGCTCAGGTAGGGCGCGCTCCGCCCGCGAGCCCCCGGTCGCAGCGTCCGCGCGTACCAGTGGCCGTTCGCGTCGGTCTGGATGCGCCCGAAGCCGGTGAACTCCACGCCGTTGCGGCCCAGGAAGTCCCCGGAGGCCGGGTCGCGCCGCATCGAGCCGTCGGCGGTCGGCACCCGGCCCCCGGTGTCCGGCCCCCACAGTTCCAGCAGGGCGTCCGGCAGCGGGTTGCCCTCGCCGTCGCGGACGTACCCGTGCACGGTGACCGTGTCCGGGTGCCCGGCGGGCGCGATGTCCTCGCCGCCCCGGAAGGGCAGCGCGTACCCGTAGAAGGGGCCGACGGTGTGCGACGGGGTGGGCAGCACCTGCTCCGGGCTGCTGGTGTCGGTCTTCGTCATGGCGGGTCAGCGTCCTTCTTCGATCCAGGTGGCGTTCGGGCCGTCGAGCACGATGTCCCAGTGGTAGCCGAGCGAGAACTCCGGCACCGACAGGCTGTGGTCGTACGTCGCGATCAGCCGCTGCCGCGCCGCGTCGTCGGTCACCGACTGAAGGATCGGGTCGTACGGGAACAGCGGGTCGTTCGGGAAGTACATCTGGGTGACCAGGCGCTGGGTGAACGCCGAGCCGAACACGGAGAAGTGGATGTGCGCCGGGCGCCAGGCGTTGACGTGGTTGCGCCACGGGTAGGGGCCGGGCTGCACGGTGGTGAAGCGGTAGAAGCCGTCGTCGTCGGAGAGGGTGCGGCCCACGCCGGTGAAGTTCGGGTCCAGCGGCGCGTCGTGCTGCTCGCGCCGGTGGGCGTACCGTCCGGCCGAGTTGGCCTGCCAGATCTCCACGAGCTGCCCGCGCACCGGCCTGCCGTCACGGTCGAGCAGGCGCCCGGAGACGGTGATGCGCTCGCCGACCGGCTCCCCGGTGTGCTGCCGGGTCAGGTCGTTGTCGATCTCGGTGATGTCCCGCTCCCCGAAGGCCGGGGAGGACAGCTCCACCAGCTCCGGGTCCTGGGTGACGTCGATGGCGATCGGCGGCTGCTTCGGGTGGCGCAGCACCGAGGAGCGGTACGGGGCGTAGTCGCGGCGCGGGTGGTGCTCGACGGGGCCGCCGTCGGCGACCCGCTTCTCGTAGGCGGCGTGCTCGGCCGCGATCTCCGCGTCGATGTCGTGCTGGGTGAGAGTCATGGGATTCCCTGGGTGACTAGCGGTCGAGGACCAGGGCGAGGCCCTGGCCGACGCCGATGCAGAGGGTGGCGACACCGGTGCCGCTCCCCTTGCGGGCCAACTGGTGGGCGACGGTGCCGGCGAGGCGCGCGCCCGAGGCGCCGAGGGGGTGGCCGAGGGCGATGGCGCCGCCCTGCGGGTTGAGGACCGCGGGGTCGAACTCGGGCCACTCGGCGACACAGCCGAGCACCTGGGCCGCGAAGGCCTCGTTGAGTTCGAGCACGTCCAGGTCGGCGAAGGTCCGTCCGGCCCGGGCGAGCGCGCGGTTCACGGCCTCGACGGGGGCGAGCCCGAAGTACTGCGGGTCGGTGGCCGATACGCCGGTCGCCGAGACCCGGGCGAGCGGCTCGCGTCCCGTGGCCCGCAGGCCCTCCTCGTCGACCAGGAGCAGCGCGGCGGCGCCGTCGTTGAGGGGAGAGGCGTTCCCGGCGGTCACGGTGCCGTCGGTCTCCCGGAAGGACGGCCTGAGCTTCGCCATCGCCTCCAGCGACGCGTCCGGGCGGACGCACTCGTCGGCGGCGAACTCCACCGGGTCGCCCTTGCGACGCGGCACGGGGACGGCGGCCAGCTCGGCGTCGAAGAGGCCGCCGTCCTGGGCGCGGGCGGCCTTGCGGTGCGAGGCGAGGGCGAACTCGTCCTGCTGTTCGCGGGTGATCCCGTGCTTGTCCGCGACGAGTTCCGCCGACTCGCCGAGCGGGATCGTCCACTGCGGATCCATCGCCGGGTTGACCATGCGCCAGCCCAGGGTGGTCGAGTACATCTCGGTGTGCCCGGCGGGGAAGGGCCGGTCCGGCTTGGGCAGCACGTACGGCGCCCGCGTCATCGACTCCACGCCGCCCGCGAGCGCGACCGAGGCGTCGCCGACCGCGATGGCACGGGCGGCCTGGATCACCGCTTCGAGGCCGGACGCGCACAGCCGGTTCACCGTGACGCCGGGGACGGTGGTGGGCAGGCCGGCCAGGAGGGCGGCCATGCGGGCGACGTTGCGGTTCTCCTCGCCGGCGCCGTTGGCGTTGCCGAAGTACACGTCGTCGATCCTGGAGGGGTCCAGGCCGGGTGTACGGCCGAGGAGTTCGCGGATCGCGTGCGCGGCCAGGTCGTCCGGGCGCACGCCCGCCAGACCTCCGTTGTACTTGCCGAACGGGGTGCGCACCGCGTCGACGATGTAGACGTCCGTCACTTCAGTGCCTCCGCACTCTTCGCGACGACGAGCTCGGCGTCGGTCCTGGCGACGACGTCGTCCACGCCCACGCCCGGCGCGGTCTCCACCAGGACCAGGCCGTCGGCGGTGACGTCGAGGACGCCGAGGTCGGTGATGACACGGTTCACACACGCCTTGCCGGTGAGCGGCAGCGCGCACTCCCGGAGGATCTTGGGGGAGCCGTCCTTGGTGGTGTGCGTCATGACGACGATGACCGTGCGGGCGCCGTGGACCAGGTCCATCGCGCCGCCGATCCCGGTGATCATCTTGCCGGGGACGGCCCAGTTGGCCAGGTCACCGGTGGCGGAGACCTGCATCGCGCCGAGCACCGCCACGTCGATGTGACCGCCGCGGATCATGCCGAAGGACAGGGCCGAGTCGAAGAAGGCGGCCCCCGGCCGGACCGTGACCGTCTCCTTGCCCGCGTTGATCAGGTCGGGGTCCACCTCGGCCTCGGTGGGGTACCGGCCGGTGCCCAGGATGCCGTTCTCCGACTCCAGGGTGACCTCGACGCCCTCGGGGAGGTGGTTCGGGATCAGGGTGGGCAGCCCGATGCCGAGGTTGACGTACTGGCCGTCGCGCAGCTCCCGCGCGGCCCGCGCGGCCATCTGTTCACGCGTCCAGGCCATCAGGAACTCACCGTCCGCTTCTCGATCTTCTTGTCACCGGCCTGCTCCGGGGTGAGCGCCACCACCCGCTGGACGAAGATCCCCGGGAGGTGCACCGCGTCCGGGTCGATCCCGCCCGGCTCGACCAGCTCCTCCACCTCGGCGACCGTCACCCGCCCGGCCATCGCGGCCAGCGGGTTGAAGTTCCGGGACGACTTGGCGAAGACCAGGTTGCCGTGCCGGTCGCCCCTGGCCGCGCGGACCAGCGCGAAGTCGGTGCGGATGCCGCGCTCCAGGACGTACTCGGTGCCGTCGAACTCGCGGACCTCCTTGGGCGGCGAGGCCAGCGCGACCCCGCCCGACCCGTCGTAGCGCCACGGCAGCCCGCCGTCGGCGACCTGGGTGCCGACCCCGGCGGGGGTGTAGAAGGCGGGGATGCCCGCGCCGCCGGCCCGCAGCCGCTCGGCCAGGGTGCCCTGCGGGATCATCTCGACCTCCAGCTCCCCGCCCAGGTACTGGCGGGCGAACTCCTTGTTGGCGCCGATGTAGGACCCGGTCACGCGGGCGATGCGCCCGGCGGCGAGCAGGACGGCCAGCCCGGAGTCCATCGCCCCGCAGTTGTTGGAGACCACCGACAGCCCGCCGGTCCCGCGCTCGTACAGCGCCTGGATCAGCACGTTCGGCACACCGCTCAGCCCGAAACCGCCCACCGCGAGCGACGCGCCGTCGGGCACGTCGGCCACCGCCTCACCGGCCGTGGCCACCACCTTGTCCATCCGAGAAGCCCCATCTCTTCCGCGCGCCCCGGGAGCAGATACTCAGGGCACTGAGTATTTCAGCGAGGTTTCCCACACGCTGCCATCGGACGGCTGGAGCGTCAAGACCCATGAAAACGCGAGGTAGATCGAGCGAGGTGCAGATGGATCGCCTTCACCCGTGCCCTGTATCGTCAGTGCACCGATGAAAGTGACCACGGGAGTGTGCGCATGGCAGCGGTCGATCTGACCACCCACCCCGGCCACCTGGCCAGGCGCCTTCAGCAGGCCCACTACCTGCTGTGGACCACGATGGTCTCCGAGGAGACCACCTCCCCGCAGTACGCCGTCCTCAACGCCCTGGTCGCCGAGCCGGGGGTCGACCAGCGCACCGTGGGGGAGAGGGTGGGCCTGGACCGGTCCACCATCGCGGAGGTGGTCAGCCGGCTCGGCCGCCGCGGGCTGCTCGACAAGGTCCGCGACCCGCAGGACGGCCGCCGCTCGCTGCTCCGGCCCACCGACGAGGGCCTGCGGGTCCACCGCAGGCTGGGCGTGCGCGTGGCCCGGATGAACCAGGTCTTCCTCGCCCCGCTCGCCGCCGACGAGCAGGCGGTCTTCATCGACCTGATGCGCCGGGTCGCGGACGCCGCGGAAGGGCTCCGCAACCCGGCCGAGCCGGCGCCGGCCACCGGCTGACCGGGGCTTCGCGGATCAGGACCCGCCCGCGAAGACCACCCAGACCTGGCCCCGGGCGAAGTTCAGCGGCTCGCCGCCGTCGGAGGTGAAGGTGGTGCCCGACTCGGCCGCCCCGCGCTTCCAGGTCGCCTCGTAGGCGCGTCCGTCGCGCAGCACCTCCGCCCGGCCGGAGCCCACCGACTCGACGTAGGGCGAGTTGCTGCCGCGGAAGTCCCGGAACTGCGACTCGCGCACCTTCACGTGCTGCACGACGACCGTGGCCGGGGCGAGCCGGCCGCCGTCGGCGGTGCGGGCCGGGCTGCCGTCCATGGAGACCAGCCACCGGTCCCGGCTGCCGGACCAGGTGAAGGTGAAGCGCGCCGAGGGGTAGCGCACCGTGAGCGAGGACTCCTCCCGGCCGCCCGCGGGCGCCTTGCCGTAGGTGAACCCGGTGGTGAGGGCCGCGGCACCCGACGGCTTCCCGAGCAGCTCACCGGGGTGCAGGTAGAGGTTGTGGGGAGCCCGCCGGTCCGGCTCGCGGACCCAGGCCCCGGAGTCCTCGTCGGCCGGCTCGGCGCGCAGCGGTGCCTTGTCGACGAGCGGCAGCAGCTTGCTCTGCGCGCCGGAGAAGGCCAGCACCGGCCGGTCGAACTGGCCGAGCAGTTCCAGGTCGGACTCGCGGGCGCTGCGTACCGGCCCCACCGACTCGGGCAGCTTGGTGGCGTAGACCCCCATCAGGCGGCTCAGCCCCGCCTCCACCGGCTCGGCGTAGACGACGTCCGCGTCCTCCAGGCCCGTCTGGGGGCGGGCGTCGCGCACGTTGTCGACCTTCACGGCGAGTACCGGCCCGGAGGCGGCGGGGGCCGCGCTGTGCGACCGCTGAGCCGGTTCCGGGGGCCGCCCGTCGCCCTCCGTGCCGGGTCCCGTCGCGTCCGGGCCCGCCGTGCAGCCCGCCGCGGCCAGCGAGACCGCCACCGCCGCGGTCAGCAGGGCGACGCGGCACCCCCTGCGCGAGACCCTTCTTCCGCTGCTGCTTCCACTTCGCACACCGGCCATCCGTCCACCCATCCCGTTTCATCGATTGTGCGCTTCTTGAAGGATTTAGTGCCATACCTGAACGAATCCGATACGGCACACGGAGCGAGGCAGATAATCCGCTGTTCGGCCGAAACGATCGCCGGGTTCGGTGACGGAAGCCCCGGGGTACCCGGCCGCCACGCAGAGACCGACGCGCACGGCGACGGAGGGAGCGCGGGGCGATGAAGGCAGTGACATGGCAGGGCAAGCGGGACGTGCGGGTCGAGGACGTGCCGGACCCCAGGATCGAGGAGCCGACCGACGCGGTCATCCGCGTCACCTCGTCCGGACTGTGCGGCTCCGACCTGCACCTGTACGAGGTGCTCACGCCGTTCATGACACCGGGCGACATCCTCGGGCACGAGCCGATGGGCATCGTCGAGGAGGTCGGCCCGGAGGTGACCGGCCTGAGGCCCGGCGACCGGGTCGTCGTCCCGTTCCAGATCGCGTGCGGACACTGCTACATGTGCGGCACCGGGCTGCCGACCCAGTGCGAGACCACCCAGGTCACCGGCGAGGGGATGGGTGCCCCGCTGTTCGGCTACACCCGCCTGTACGGCGCGGTACCCGGCGGCCAGGCGGAGTACCTGCGCGTGCCCCAGGCCCAGTTCGGCCCGATCAAGGTCCCCGAGGGCCCGGCCGACGACCGCTTCGTCTACCTCTCCGACGTGCTGCCCACCGCCTGGCAGGCGGTCGAGTACGCCGCCGTGCCGCAGGGCGGGAGCCTCGCCGTGCTGGGCCTCGGCCCGATCGGCGACATGGCCTGCCGGATCGCCCGGCTCAAGGGCGTCGACACGGTGTTCGGCGTCGACCTCGTGCCGGAGCGGCTGGAACGGGCCCGGGCGCGGGGAGTGGAGACGTTCGACCTGCGGTCCTTCGACAACGAGAAGGAGCTGGTCGGCGCGATCCAGGACCGGACGGGCGGCCGCGGCCCCGACGCCGTGATCGACGCGGTCGGCACCGAGGCGCACGGCGGGATCGTGGCCAAGCTGGTGCAGCAGACCGCCGCGGTCATGCCCCGGGCCGTCGGCAGCCCCCTGGCGGAGCGGTTCAGCGTCGACCGGCTCGCCGCGCTGTACACGGCGATCGACCTGGTGCGCCGCGGCGGCACCATCTCGCTGTCCGGCGTGTACGGCGGCATGGCCGACCCGATGCCGATGCTCACCATGTTCGACAAGCAGATCCAGCTCCGCATGGGCCAGGCCAACGTGCGCCGCTGGAGCGACCAGATCGTCCCGTACCTGACCGACGAGGACCCCCTCGGCGTAGACGGCTTCGCCACCCACCGGGTGCCGCTGTCCCAGGCGCCGCAGGCGTACGAGATGTTCCAGAAGAAGCGGGACGGCGCGGTCAAGGTCCTGATGAAGCCGTAGGCGCGACGCGGCCCGGCGGGCGTCAGGGCCCGCCCAGGATCTCCGTCAGGTCGTAGCGGACCGGCTCCTCCAGTTGCGCGTAGGTGCAGCTCTCGGGGGTACGGTCCGGGCGCCAGCGGCGGAAGCGGGCCGTGTGCCGGAAGCGCGCCCCGTTCTCCATGTGGTCGTACGCGACCTCGACGACCCGCTCGGGGCGCAGCGGCACCCAGGACAGGTCCTTCTTGCCGGACCAGCGGCTGGGGGCGCCCGGCAGCCGCGCCGACTCGTGGGCGGCCTCCTCGGCCCACCTGGCCCACGGATGGCCGCTCGCGTCCTCCATGCGCAGCGGCTCCAGCTCCTCCACCAGCTCGGCCCGGCGCTTCATGGTGAAGGCCGCGCACACCCCCACGTGCTGGAGCACACCCCGGTCGTCGTACAGCCCGAGCAGCAGCGAGCCGACCACGGGCCCGCTCTTGTGCAAGCGGTACCCGGCGACGACCGCGTCCGCCGTACGTTCGTGCTTGATCTTGAACATGGCCCGCTCGTCCTGCCGGTAGCGCAGGTCCAGCGGCTTGGCGACCACGCCGTCGAGCCCCGCCCCCTCGTACTGCTCGAACCACCGCCGGGCCACCTCGATGTCGTGCGTCGCCGGCGCCACGTGCACCGGCGGCGCGCCCCCGGACAGCGCCCGCTCCAGCAGCGCCCGCCGGTCGGCCAGCCCCACGTCGAGCAGGGACGCGTCGTCCAGCGCCAGCAGGTCGAAGGCGACCAGCGAGGCCGGGGTGCGCTCCGCCAGCGTGCGCACCCGGGAGTCGGCCGGGTGGATCCGCTCGGTCAGCGCGTCGAAGTCCAGGTGCCCGTCCCGCGCGATCACGATCTCCCCGTCCACCACGCACCGCCCGGGCAACCGCTCCCGCACCGCCGCCACCAGCTCCGGGAAGTACCTGGTCAGCGGCTTGCCCGTCCGGCTTCCCAGCTCCACCTCGGCCCCGTCCCGGAACACGATCGCACGGAAGCCGTCCCACTTCGCCTCGTAGTGCATCCCCGGCGGGATCCTCGCCACGGACTTGGCGAGCATCGGCTTCACGGGCGGCATGACGGGGAGGTCCATGGTCCGATTCTGTACGCCCTTGACCCCGTACGCCTGATATGCGAAGCCGTCGCGCTGCGCCTACCGTGGCTCGCATGGCGGAAGCGGTGGAACTGGAGGCGGGCGGGCGGGCCGTGCGGCTGTCCAGCCCGGGGAAGGTGTTCTTCCCGGAGGACGGCTACACCAAGCTCGACGTGGCGCGGTACTACCAGGCCGTCGCCCCCGGCATCCTGCGCGCCCTGCGCGATCGGCCCACCACGCTCCAGCGCTACCCCGACGGCATCACCGGCGAGTGGTTCTACCAGAAGCGCGCCCCCAAGGGCATGCCCGACTGGATCCCCACCGCGCACATCACCTTCCCCAGCGGACGCAGCGCCGACGAGATGTGCCCCACCGAGGAGGCGGCTGTGCTGTGGGCCGCCCAGTACGGCACCCTCACCTTCCACCCCTGGCCGGTGCGCCGCGACGACGTCGACCACCCCGACGAGCTGCGCATCGACCTCGACCCGCAGCCCGGCACCGACTACGACGACGCGGCCCGCGCCGCCCACGAACTGCGCGCGGTTCTGGAGGAGTTCGGCGGCCTGCGGGGCTGGCCCAAGACCTCCGGCGGGCGCGGCATCCACGTCTTCGTGCCGATCGAGCCGCGCTGGACCTTCACCCAGGTGCGGCGCGCCGCCATCGCCGTCGGCCGGGAGATGGAACGGCGGATGCCCGAGCGGGTCACCATCAAGTGGTGGAAGGAGGAGCGCGGCGAGCGCATCTTCATCGACTACAACCAGACCGCCCGCGACCGCACCATCGCCTCCGCCTACTCCGTGCGCCCCCGCCCGGGCGCGCCCGTCTCCGCACCGCTGACCTGGGACGAGGTGGGCGTGGCGCACCCGCGGGACTTCGACATCACGACCATGCCCGCGCGCTTCGCCGAACTCGGCGACGTGCACGCGGGCATGGACGGGACGAGGCACTCCCTCGACGCGCTGCTGGAGCTCGCGACGAAGGACGAGCACGACCACGGGCTCGGTGATCTGCCGTACCCGCCCGAGTATCCGAAGATGCCGGGCGAGCCGAGCCGGGTCCAGCCCAGCCGGGCCAGGAAGAAGGCTCCCGGCCCGGACTGAGCCCCAACGGTCGGGGACCTACAGGTCCTTGATCCGGACGTCGCGGTACGAGACCACGTCCGACGTGCTGTGCACCTGCAGTCCGACGTAGCCGGAGGCGAACCGCCGCCCGTCCGTGCCCGGGTCGTCCGAGCGCTCGGGGTAGAAGGTCTGGCCGCCGAAGTTGTCGAACTCGTTGATCAGCACACCGTTGCGGTAGATCGAGTAGTGCTGGTCCACCACCCGGATCTCGTAGTCGTTCCAGGTGCCCTTCTCCGTCACGCCCGCGCCGGCCAGGCCGACCCGGTCGAAGCCGTAGAGGGAACCCGTCTTGTACATGTCGCCGGTCGGGCTGTCGAACACCTGCACCTCGTGCCCGTACTTGATGGCGACCCACTCCGGCCGCGACTCCTCCGGGTGGTCGTGCACCTGCGGGAAGCGCACGAAGACGCCGCCGTTGGTGTTGGCCGTGCCCGGCGCGTCGTCGCGCCACTGGAGCTTGAGCGAGAAGTCGCCGTACTTGCGCTCGGGGAACCACAGCATGCCCATGCCGGGCGTGCTGGTGCTGGAGGTGATCGACCCGTCCGCGTTCAGCGCGAACGAACCGCCGCCCACCTGCTCCCACTTGGCGAAGGACGCCTGACTGCCGTCCATGATCGTGCGGTAGCCCTCGGTCTGGCCGGGCAGCCCGATCTTCGACTGCTTGGCGGCCGTGTTGATCGCCTTGACCTCACGCCGGTCGACGACCCCCTCGGCCCGCAGCGCGTCCAGGACGTTCCCGACGTGCTTGAGGAACAGCGCCTGGGACGTCCACTCCTTCTCGTCCTCGATCAGCTCGTTGATCCGGCACCGGTTGTTGGTGACCCGGTTCGGCACCCCCGAGTCGACCGTGCCGACGATCACCGTGAGGCGTTCGTCGTACTCCGGACAGGGCGGCGCCGGCACCCCGCCGGCCACCACCGTGAAGCTCACGGTCAGCGGCTCGGAGGTGTTGCCCGCCTTGTCGCTCGCCCGGTAGGCCACGGTGTGCCGGCCCACCCGGTCCACGATCACCGGGCCGGTGTACGCCAGGTAGGGTCCGGCGTCCAGCGAGTACTCCACGCCGGCGACGCCGGAACCGCCCTCGTCCGTGGCGTTCACGGTCACCTTCGCGCTGCCGACGTAGGCGCCGTCGGAGTTCCTGGAGCCGTCCACGGTCGCGCCGGTCACCGGCGGGGTGGTGTCCTGCGGGGGAGCGGCGACCACGGTGAAGGCGACGCTCTTCTCCGCCGCGACGTTGCCCGCCTTGTCGGTGGCCCGGTACCGCACGGTGTGCTCGCCGACCTCGTGCACCATGACCGGCGCCGTGTACGCCGTCCAGGCACCGTCGCCCACCGCGTACTCGATGGTGTTGACGCCGGACCCGGTGTCGGAGGCGGTGACGGTCACCGTCGCCATGTCGATGTAGGCGCCGTCCGCGTTCTTCTCGCCGCTGACCGTCGCCGAGGTCTCCGGCGCGGTCGTGTCGTCGGTGTCCGGCGCGGCCACGGCGAACGTCACGCTCTTCTCCTCGGCGGCGTTGCCCGCCTTGTCGAACGCCCGGTAGCGCACCGTGTGTTCGCCGACCTGGTCGACGACGATGGGCGTGGTGTACGGCTGCCAGGCGCCGTCGGCCCCGATCGCGTACTCGATCCGCTCGACGCCGGAGCCGCCCGCGTCGGTGGCGGCGAGCGTCACGGTCGCGCTGCCGACGTAGGCGCCGTCGGCGTTCTGCGTGCCGCCCACCTCGGCCGAGGTCTCCGGCGCCGTGGTGTCCTCGCCGCCGCCGCCCTCGGTGACCACGAGCACGCCCGTCATCTGGCCGTGGCCCGGGATCGTGCAGTGGTACATGTACTTGCCGGGGCTGAGCGTGACCTCGGCGGTGTGCTTGCCGCCCTGGTCGTCGAAGGGATTGGCCAGGATGTTGAGCTGCACGTCCTGGTTGTACTCGGGATCGCCGGTCATGAACGTCAGCGTGTGCGGCATGCCCGTGGTGTTGCCGGTGGCCTCACTGTTCTCGAAGACGATCGTGGCCGGTCCGGCCACGGCCGTCTCGGGCGCCGACGTGTACTTGGTGATGTCGTCGCCCGCCGTCCAGGTCAGCACCTGGTCGGCCGCCGCCGCGGCGGGTGCCGCCGCCGGCTGCCCGGAGGCGGACGTCGCCTGCAGCCCGAGCACCATCAGCAGGCCGGCCAGCAGCGCGGCCCACATTCTTCGTTGGCGTATCACTCGGTCCCCCTCGCCAGCTCTCCGGCGGCCGGCGTCGGGCCGCCGCCCTCGTAGGTGACCCTCCACAGTGCCGACTTGGAGTCCGAGGTGAAGAAGCCGCGCCCGTAGTCCAGGACGTACAGCGCGCCGTCCGGGCCGAACTTCCAGCCCATCAGGTTCTTGATGCCGTCGTTGCCGACCGGCACGATCTTCTTCAGGGACTCCGAGTGCACCGGCAGACCGCCGTCGCCCTGTGTCTTCGGGTCCATCAGCACCGCGTTGCGCGGCTGGTCGGCATCGTAGAAGTCGCCGACGAACCACTTGCCGTCCCAGTACTCCGGCCACTTGGTGGCGCTGGGGCTGTCGGCGTCGTAGCGGTAGAGCGGGCCGTTCATCGCGGCCTGGCCGCCGCCCTTGAGCCAGGGCAGCCGGTAGACGGCCTCGTCCTGCTCGTACGACGGGACGCCGTTCTCGTCGCGCGGGAAGTCCGGGCCGCCGCCCTGCGGCGAGTACCAGATGTTGTTGCCGGTCACCGGCGGCAGGTTGACCAGGCCGTCGTTGTTCGGCGACTCGTTCTTCGGGTGGTCGCAGTCGTACCAGCCCAGCGGCTTCGACGGGTCCGGCAGGTTCCGGTCCCGGTAGGGCTGCTTGTTGCCCATGCAGTACGGCCAGCCGCGGTTGCTCGCCTTGGTGATGGTGGCGAACGTGTCGTACTTGGCCGGACCCCACGTCGTCGACGGGGCGCCGGCGTCCGGGCCGACCCAGCCCGCGTACAGGGTGTCGGTCTTCTTGTCGACCGAGATGCGCGCCGGGTTGCGCACGCCCATCACGTAGATCTCGCCGCGCGTCTTGCCGCCGCCCTCGGCGGTCTCCTTGCCGGTGAAGAGGTTGCCCTCCGGGAGCGTGTACGTCCCGTCCGGCTCCGGGTGGATGCGCAGGATCTTGCCGTTGAGGTTGTTGGTGTTGCCGGCGGTGCGGCGCGCGTCCGCGAAGGACACGCCCTTGAAGTTGGGCTCAGGGTTGTTTCCGGAGTAACCGTCGCTGAAACCACTGGAGTTGTTGTCACCGGTGGCGATGTACAGGTTGCCCTTGGAGTCCCAGGCCATCCCGCCGCCCGCGTGGCAGCAGCTGTGGATCTGCACCGGCCACTTCAGCAGCACCTTCTCGCTGCCCAGGTCCAGCTTGTTCGTGGCCCGGTCGAGCGTGAAGCGGGAGACCCGCCGCTCGGCCATGTGCGTGTCCCGGTTGATCTGCGAGTGCGGCGTGTAGTGCAGGTACACCCACCCGTTCTCCTCGAACCGCGGGTCCAGCTCGATGCCGAGCAGGCCCTCCTCGACCTTGACCAGTTCGTCGCCGCCGCCCTTGTTGCCGAAGACGGTCAGCTCACCGGCGAGGGTGACCTTGTCGGTCTTCGGGTCCCAGACGTGGACCTGGCCCTTGCCCTTGCCGACGTCCGGGTCGTTCCAGTCGGTCACGACGGGCTGGGAGGAGTCCGCGCCGCCGCGGCCGATGTAGAAGACGCGGCCGTCGGGGGCGGTGACCAGGCCGTGCGGTTCGCCGATCTGGTCGTTCTGGCCGGGCTGGTTGGGGTCCGTGAGCCGCTCGGCCTTGTAGTTGGCGGTGATGGTCGCCTTGCAGTCGGCCTGCGAGAGCCGCGTCGTCCACATCAGGGCGCCGCGCAGGTGGGTGCGGAAGTCGGCCTCGTCGTAGGACGACACCGTGCCGCCCATGCCGGTGTAGAAGGACCGGCCGCCGTCGTAGTCGCGGCACCAACTGATCGGGTGGTCCGCCCCGTTGGCGCTCGTGCCCGGATCGTAGGTCGACTCGCGCACCCGGGCCACGGTATGGACGTCGCCGGACGGGTTCTCCTTCCAGTTCAGCCACTGGTCGGGGCGCTTCCACTCCAGCGGCAGGTCCTTGGTGGCCGGATGCCGCCGGTCGCCGACCTCGACCGTGGCCCGCTGGACCTGCGTGGGACCGCCGGCGGCCGGACGGGCACCGACCAGACCGGTGAACCAGTCCGAGTACGGTTCCGCGCGGGCCGCGTCGTGGATGCCGAGGAACCCGCCCCCGGCCTCCATGTACGCCTCCAGGCCCGCCTCCTGGGCGGGCGTCAGCACGTCGCCGCCGCCGGTCAGGAACACGACCGCATTGAACCGGCCGAGCTTCGTCTCGTTGGTGAAGACGTTGGCGTTGTCCGTGGCCTCGACCGCGAACCGCTCCCCGGCCGGACCGGAGAGCCCGATCCGCTCGATGGCGGCGATACCGGCGTTGACGACCGGCGACTCCTCACCGGCCGCGGCGGACCCGTAGAAGATCAGCACTCTTACGTTCGCGCCGCCCGGGGGCGACTTGATCGACATCGTTGTCAGGGACGGGTCCGGCGCCGGACGTGCGCTGGCGGCAGGGCCGGCCAGCAGTCCCGCGGCGACGAAAGCGGCGGTGGCGCACGCCGCCCAGCCTCTTCTTCTCGCGCTCAACCCTCTTAAGGGCATGGGCACCTCCTCGGTCACGGCAGCAGCGCCATGGAAGCTAGACCTCTTTGCGCGGTACGCCAATAGGTATGACCGGGATCGGACGAACTTTGTCCTGAGTGTGGATAAACGCGGCGGCAACCGGTACGGTCCCACAGGTTCGTCACAGCCCATCAGTTCCGGGGGCTGCTCAGTTCCCGGGTCTGCGCACCTTCCGTCACGGCGTGGGGAGTTCGGCATGGACAGGCGAGGCTTCAACCGACGCGTACTGCTGGGCGGCGCGGTCGCCGCGACATCGTTGTCCATCGCACCGGAGGCCGTGGGCGCGCCGCCCGCGGCCGAGGCGGCGACCACCGCCGGGACGGCGCCGGCCGGTGGCGAGGTGAGACACATCAAGATGTACGCCGAGAAGCTGCCCGACGGGCAGATGGGCTACGGCCTCGAGAAGGGCAAGGCGTCGGTCCCCGGCCCGCTGATCGAGCTGAACGAGGGCGACACGCTGCACATCGAGTTCACCAACACGATGGACGTGCGGGCCAGTCTGCACGTCCACGGCCTGGACTACGAGATCTCCAGCGACGGAACCGCGATGAACAAGAGCGACGTCGAACCGGGCGGCACCCGCACCTACACCTGGCGCACCCACAAGCCCGGGCGCCGCAGCGACGGCACCTGGCGGCCGGGCAGCGCCGGCTACTGGCACTACCACGACCACGTGGTCGGCACCGAACACGGCACCGGCGGCATCCGCAAGGGGCTCTACGGGCCGGTGATCGTGCGCCGCAAGGGCGACCTGCTGCCGGACGCCACGCACACGATCGTCTTCAACGACATGACCATCAACAACCGCGCCCCCCACACCGGTCCCGACTTCGAGGCCACCGTGGGCGACCGCGTCGAGATCGTCATGATCACCCACGGCGAGTACTACCACACCTTCCACATGCACGGTCACCGCTGGGCGGACAACCGCACGGGCATCCTCACCGGCCCCGACGACCCCTCCCGGGTCATCGACAACAAGATCACCGGCCCCGCGGACTCCTTCGGCTTCCAGATCATCGCGGGGGAGGGGGTCGGCGCCGGCGCGTGGATGTACCACTGCCACGTGCAGAGCCACTCCGACATGGGAATGGTGGGCCTGTTCCTGGTGAAGAAGCCGGACGGCACCATCCCGGGCTACGACCCGCACGCCCACGGCGGCACGGCCGCCAAGAGCGCGGCGCCGTCCGGCGAGGCACCGGCGCAGGAACACGAGCACGGGCACGACCACTGAGCCGGGGCCGGGCCCACGGCCGACCCGGCCCCGCACCAGCGCCTTCCCCGCCCCGGGCGCGCCCCCCTTCCCCCGACGGCCTGCCGCTATCCTGAGCCGCAGCCGCCGAGGAGGAGTGCCCGTGACCCAGACCGCGCCGCGCCCCACGCTGGAGGCCGTGGCCGAGCGCGCCGGGGTCTCGCGGGCCACTGTGTCCCGCGTGGTCAACGGCGCCCACGGGGTGCGGGAGGCGCTGGCCGAGCGGGTCCGGCGCGCGGTGGAGGAACTGGGGTACGTGCCCAACCAGGCCGCCCGCTCCCTGGTGACCCGGCGGCACCAGGCCGTCGCCGTCGTCGCCGCCGAACCGGAGACCCGGGTCTTCGCCGACCCCTACTTCGCCCAGCAACTGCGCGGCATCAGCAAGGAACTGACCGCCCACGACAACCAGCTCGTGCTGCTGCTCACCGAGGGCCGCGAGGACCACGCCCGGGTCGGCCGCTACCTGGCCGGCGGGCACGTCGACGGCGCGCTCGTCTTCTCGCTGCACCTGGACGACCCGCTGCCCGCCCTGGTCCGCGGCGCCGGCCTGCCCACCGTCTTCGGCGGACGCCCGGGCTGGGACGACGGGCGGGACGACGTGGTCTACGTGGACAGCGACAACCGGGGCGGCGCCCGTGCGGCCGTGCGCCACCTGGCCGGGCTCGGCCGCACCCGCGTCGCCCACATCACCGGCCCGCTCGACCAGACCTCGGCGGCCGACCGGCTGGCGGGCTTCCGCGACGTGCGGCCCGACCCCGACCCCGGGCTGGTCGCGCGGGGCGACTTCACCTCGGGCGGCGGGGAGCGGGCGATGCGGGAACTGCTCGACCGGTGCCCCGGCCTGGACGCCGTGTTCGCGGCCAACGACCTCACGGCGGCTGGCGCCCTGCGGGTGCTGCGCGAACGCGGGCTGCGCGTGCCGGACGACGTGGCCGTCGTGGGTTTCGACGACATGCTGCCCGTCGCCGAGGAGACCGAGCCACCGCTGACCACCGTGCGCCAGGACATCGAGGGCATGGGGCGGCTGATGGCCCGCCTGCTCCTGCGCGGCCTGGACGGCGGAGCCCCCGAAGACACCGACGAGGCCCCCGCCCCCGCCGCGCCCGGCGTGATCCTGCCGACCACCCTGGTGCACCGCGCCACGGCGTGAGCCACCGGCACCCGTCCGGGGGCGGGGTCACCGGCCCGGAGCCGCGTCGCGCCCTACCCCTGGCGCGGGGCGGGCCTCAGTACCGCGAACCGGGCGCCGTACGGGTCGGCGAGCCGTGCCACGCGGCCCACGCCCTCGATGTCCGTCGCCGGCGCCCGCACCGAGCCGCCCAGCTCCGTGGTCCGGGCGACCACCGCGTCCGCGTCGTCGACCGCGAAGTACGGCAGCCACCCGGCGTCCGCGTCCGCCGGGTCCCCGACGAGCGGGACGATGCCGCCGAACATGGCCTCCTCGCCCGCTCCGGCCGGATTGACGCAGGTGTAGGAGCCGCCGGGGAAGGAGACGGCGGAGGTTTCCAGGCCGAGCACCGCACGGTAGTACGCGGCGGCCGCCGCCACGTCCGCCGTGTGCAGCTCGACCCAGCACAGCGCGCCGGTCTCGCCGGCCACGTCCAGGCCGGCGCGGTGCGCCGGCTGCCAGATGCCGAACGGCAGCCCGGCCCGGTCGGCGAGGACCGCCATGGTGCCCTGGTCCATGACGTCCGTCGGCCGCACCAGGACACCGCCGTGCGCCTGTTCCGAGGCCTCGGCGGCGGCCTGGGCGTCCGGGGCCTGGAAGTACACGGTCCACGAGGGCGGACCCTGCTCCTCGGTCGTGCCCATGCCGCCGGCCGCGATCCGGCCGTCCAGTTCGAAGAAGCCGTAACCGCCGGCCTCCGGCCCCGCCGACCGGAACCGCCAGCCGAAGAGGCCGCCGTAGAAGGACACGGCGCCGTCGAGGTCCGGTGTGCCGACGTCGAGCCAGTTCGGAGCGCCGGTGACGAAACGGGTGGTGAGCATGATCGCCCTCCTTGGAAGGGTCCCGTTGCCTGCACTCACGAGTCTTCCACCGACCACTGACAACCGCTTCCGCGCGCCGCCGTGCACCCCCGTGCGCGGCGGAGGACCATCTGATCGGCCGCCGGTGCCGCGGGCGCGGCGTTGATGCCGCGTTGATCGAACGTTTTCCGTCCCCCGGCACGCTGCTTCCCATGCACACCGAGACCATCGCTACGCCCGACCTGAGCTGGCAGGAGCAGGCGTTGTGCGCGCAGACCGGGGGCGACTTCTTCTTCCCCGAGCCCGGCAGTTCCGTACGGGACGCGAAGCGGATCTGCGCCCTGTGCCCGATCCGCTCGACCTGCCTGGAGTTCGCCCTGGCCCACGACGAGCGTTTCGGCGTCTGGGGCGGACTGTCGGAAAAGGAAAGACTGGCCCTGCGGCGCGCCATGTCCTGAGCGCCGCAGAGCCGGGGCGTCAGCCCGCCGCGCGGGCCGCCATCCGGGCCTTGCGCGCCGCCAGCTTCTCGTCGAACTTGGCGGCCTCGGCGTCCAGACCGCCCATGTACAGGCCGAGTTCCTCCTGCGCCTGCCGGCCCTCGGGGCCGAGGCCGTCGATCTCCATGACCCTCAGGAAGCGCAGGACGGGCTGGATCACGTCGTCGTGGTGGATGCGCAGGTTGTAGACCTCGCCGATCGCCATCTGCGCGGCGGCCCGCTCGAAGCCGGGCATGCCGTGTCCCGGCATGCGGAAGTTGACCACCACGTCCCGCACCGCCTGCATCGTCAGGTCGGGCGCCAGGTCGAAGGCCGCCTTGAGCAGGTTCCGGTAGAAGACCATGTGCAGGTTCTCGTCGGTCGCGATGCGGGCCAGCATGCGGTCGCAGACCGGGTCGCCGGACTGGTGGCCCGTGTTGCGGTGCGAGATGCGCGTGGCCAGCTCCTGGAAGGCCACGTAGGCCACCGAGTGCAGCATGGAGTGCCGGTTGTCCGACTCGAAGCCCTCACTCATGTGGGCCATGCGGAACTGCTCCAGCTTGTCCGGGTCGACCGCGCGCGAGGCGAGCAGGTAGTCGCGCATCACGATGCCGTGCCGGCCCTCCTCGGCGGTCCAGCGGTGGACCCAGGTGCCCCAGGCGCCGTCGCGGCCGAAGAGACTGGCGATCTCGTGGTGGTAGCTGGGCAGGTTGTCCTCCGTCAGGAGGTTCACCACCAGGGCGATCCGGCCGATCTCGGTGACCTTGGACTGCTCCTTCTCCCAGGGGTCGCCGTCCTCGAAGATCCCCGGGAAGTTCCGTCCGTCGCTCCACGGCACGTACTCGTGCGGCATCCAGTCCTTGGCGACCTTCAGATGCCGGTTGAGCTCCTTCTCGACCACTTCCTCCAGCGCGTACAGCAGCCGGGCGTCGGTCCAGTCGGCGGAAGTGCCGAGGTGCGGGGAGACGATCGTCACGAAGAACTCCAGGGACGTGTGACAGGCGGAGCAGCCGGCGAGCGGTGCCGGGTAACCTACGGGATCGTAGGCTACGAGACCGTAGGTTACGAGACCGTAGGTTAAACGCACTGTAAAGGTCGCTGATCAGCCGCTGTCCCGCGTGATGCGACAGGGCCCCGAGACCCGCAGGTCCGGGGCCGGTGAGGCGTCCTGCGGGCCGCGCTCGGGCGCCGGGCGCCCGCAGCCGGACCGAGAGGCACGTCACACAGTCTTCCAGGTGCTCGAACGCGCCGGTGCCGACGGACACCGGCGCGTGACCGAGGCCGGTGAGCGGCTCCGCCGTCCTCGGCGCGCTCGCCGCCCGTGCCGCGGTGCCGGTTCGCCGTCGTGCGGCGGGAGCCCGGGGCCGCGGAACCCCCGTCAGCCCTTCGTCGCCCTCCTGAGATGCTCCGCGGTGCTGGAGCCGCGCGCGGCGAGCAGCTCGCGCGGGGTGCCCTCGAAGATCACCCGGCCGCCGTCCCGTCCGCCGTCCGGGCCGAGGTCGATCACCCGGTCGGCGTGCGCCACCACGTCCAGGTTGTGCTCGACCACCACGACGGTGTTGCCGGCGTCCACCAGCCGGTCCAGCAGGCCGAGCAGCCCCTCCACGTCCGACATGTGCAGGCCGGTCGTCGGCTCGTCCAGGACGTAGACGGCACCGGTGCGGTGCAGCCGGGTGGCCAGCTTGATCCGCTGCCGCTCGCCCCCGGAGAGCGTGGACAGCGGCTGCCCGAGGGTGAGGTAGGTCAGGCCGACGTCGCGCAGGGCGCGCAGACGGCGCCGTACGCCCGGGTCTGCGAAGAAGTCCAGTGCCTGGTCGGCCGTCATCGCGAGCACGTCGGCGACCGACCGGCCGTCGACCGTCAGCCGCAGCACCTCCTCCCGGAAGCGCCGTCCCTCACAGTCGTGGCAGGTCGTCGTGACCGGGTCCATGAAGGCGAGGTCGGTGTGGATCACCCCTCGCCCCTCGCACGTGCCGCAGGCCCCGGCCGAGTTGAAGCTGAAGAAGCCCGGCTCCGCACCGGTCGCCCGCGCGAAGATCTTGCGCACCGTGTCCATGATCCCGAGGTAGGTCGCCGGGGTGGAGCGGGCGGAGATCCCGATGGCCGACTGGTCGACGACCACGGCGTCCGGATGGGCGGCGGTCAGTTCCGCGACCAGCGTGCTCTTGCCCGACCCGGCGACCCCGGTGACCGCGGTGAGCACCCCGGTCGCGAACGCCACCGTCACCCCCCGCAGGTTGTGCCGGTCGGCGCCCTTGACCCACAGCTCGCCGGTGGCCGTGCGCACGGTGTCCTTCACCGCCGTACGCCGCCCCAGGCACCGCCCGGTGAGGGTGTCCGACGCGGCCAGTTCGCCCGGCGTTCCCTCGAACACCACCCGGCCCCCCTCGGCCCCTGCTCGCGGGCCCATGTCGACGACGTGGTCGGCCAGCTTGACGACGTCCGGGTCGTGCTCGACCACGAGCACGGTGTTGCCCTTGTCGCGCAACCGCAGCAGCAGGTCGCCCAGGCGCCCGACGTCACGCGGGTGCAGGCCGACGCTGGGCTCGTCGAAGATGTACGTCATCCCGGTCAGGCTGGAGCCGAGGTGCCGCACGGTCTTCAGCCGCTGCCCCTCGCCGCCGGACAGGGTGGCGGTCTCCCGGTCGAGGCTGAGGTAGCCGAGACCGATCGCCTCCACCCGTTCCAGCGCGGCCACCGCGGCGGCGGCGACCGGCAGGGCCACGGGGTCGTCGATCCGCCGCAGCACCGCGATCAGGTCGGTGATCTGCATGCGCGAGCAGTCGGCGATCGAGTGCCCGTCGATCCGGCTGGCGAGCGCCGCCGCGTTCAGCCGGGCCCCGCCGCAGTCGGGGCAGCGGGCCTCGACCAGGAAGCCGCGCACGAGGTCACGGGTCTTCTCGCTCATGCCGGACAGGTCCCGCTTGAGGTACAGCCGCTCGAACCGGTCGGCGAGTCCCTCGTACTCGGTGTGCCACGTCCCGCCCGAGCCGTTGACGGTGACCTTGCTGCCGGGCCGTCCCCGCATCAGGAAGGCGCGCTCGGCCGCGGTGAAGTCGCCGACCGGCTTGCCGGTGTCCAGCTCCTCGGTGTTGGTGTAGGTCTGCCCCTGCCAGGTCCCGGCGGCGAACGGCGGGAAGCGCACCGCCCCGCCGGCCAGCGACCTGGCCGGGTCCAGGATCCGGTCCCAGTCGGGCTGCACCCTGCGGCCCAGGCCGTCGCAGCCGGGGCACATGCCCGACGGGTCGTTGAACGAGTACGCCGTCGCGCCGCCGGCGCCGGGGGTGCCGTGCCGGGAGAACAGCACCCGCAGCACCGAGTGGATGTCGGTCATCGTGCCGACCGTGGAGCGGGAGTGGCCGCCCACCGGCCGCTGGTCGACGACGATCGCGGGGGTCAGGTCCTCCAGGGCGTCCGCGTGCGGCCGCTCGTACTTGGGCAGCCGGTTGCGCACGAACCAGGTGAACGTCTCGTTCAGCTGGCGCTGCGACTCCACCGCGATCGTGTCGAACACGACCGACGACTTCCCCGACCCCGAAACACCGGTGAACACGGTCAGCCGGCCCTTCGGGATGCGCAGCGTGACGTCCTGGAGGTTGTTCTCCCTGGCCCCGGTGATGGTGATGAACTCGCTCATCCAGCGGACGCTAGGCGGAATACCCGACAGTTTCCGGCGTGATTTCCTTCAGTTCTCCCTCCTCCAGCAGCAGCCAGCGCGTGATGCCGAGCGACTCCAGGAACGGCAGGTCGTGACTGGCCACGATCAGCGCTCCCTCGTACGCCTCCAGCGCGCTGGTGAGCTGCCGCACGCTCGCCATGTCCAGGTTGTTGGTCGGCTCGTCCAGCATCAGCAACTGCGGCGCGGGCTCGGCCAGCATCAGCGCCGCCAGCGCCGCCCGGAAGCGTTCGCCGCCGGACAGCGTCGCGGCCCGCTGGTCGGCGCGGGCGCCCCGGAACAGGAAGCGCGCCAGCCGCGCCCGGATCCGGTTGTTGGTGGCACCCGGCGCGAACCGGGCCACGTTCTCGGCGACCGTCAGGTCCTCGTCGAGGACGTCCAGGCGCTGCGGCAGGAACCGCAGCGGCACGTGGGCCGTCGCCTCGCCCGCCAC
Organism: Streptomyces sp. NRRL F-5650; assembly: GCF_000721365.1. NCBI lineage: Bacteria > Bacillati > Actinomycetota > Actinomycetes > Kitasatosporales > Streptomycetaceae > Streptomyces > Streptomyces sp. NRRL F-5650. The sequence continues at coordinate 69,934 of NZ_JOGV01000057.1, forward strand.
CGGCGTCAGCTCCCCGGCGACGGTGCGCAGCAGCGTGGTCTTGCCCGCGCCGTTGCGCCCGACCAGCGCGATCCGTTCGGGACCGTGCACGTCGAGACCGCCCGCCACACCGGCGCCGTACGCCGGCTCCAGGTCCCGCAGGGTGAGCACGGCCCGCCCCGGCGGCACGGCCGTGTACGGCAGGTCGACGCGGATCTCGTCGTCGTCCCGCACGGCCTCCACCGCGTCGTCGAGCCGCTCCTTGGCCTCGGCGAGCTTCTCCTCGTGCATGACGCGGTACTTCCCGGCGGACTGCTGGGCCGTGCGGGCGCGCAGCTTCATCACGGCCCGGGGCTCGCGCTTGGTGTCGTACATCTTCTGTCCGTAGCGCCTGCGCCGGGCCAGGACGACCTGGGCGTCGGCCAGTTCGCGCTTCTGCCGGCGCAGGTCGGACTCGGCGACCCGGACCATCCGCTCGGCCGCCTCCTGCTCCACGGCGAGCGCCTCCTCGTAGGCCGTGAGGTTGCCGCCGTACCAGGTGACCGAGCCGGAACGCAGGTCGGCGATCTGGTCGACCCGCTCCAGCAGCTCGCGGTCGTGGCTGACCACGACCAGCACACCCGGCCAGGACTCGACGGCCGCGTACAGCCGCCTGCGGGCGTACACGTCGAGGTTGTTGGTCGGCTCGTCCAGGAGCAGCACGTCGGGCCGGTCCAGCAGCAGCGCGGCCAGCCGCAGGAGCACCGACTCGCCGCCCGACAGCTCGCCGACGGTGCGGTCGAGGCCGATGTGGCCCAGGCCCAGTTCGCCCAGCGTGGCCAGGGCGCGTTCCTCGACGTCCCAGTCGTCGCCGACCGTCTCGAAGTGCTCCTCGCTCACGTCGCCCGCCTCGATGGCGTGCAGGGCGGCCCGCCGTCCGTCGACGCCGAGCGCCTCGTCGACCCGCAGCGCGGTGTCGAGCGTGACGTTCTGCGGAAGGAGGCCCACCTCGCCGGTCGCGCGGACGGTGCCTCCGGCCGGGGTGAGCTGCCCGGCGATCAGCTTCAACAGGGTGGATTTGCCCGCTCCGTTGACACCGACGAGGCCGGTGCGGCCGGGGCCGAAGGCGACGTCGAGTCCCTCGAAGACCCGGGTGCCGTCGGGCCAGGCGAAGGACAGGGCCGTGCAGGTGAGAGAAGTGGGGGAAGCAGACATACGGGTCTCCCGCGGTTGCTCGGAGCGGTCAGGGGGCACACGCGTATCGAGACACCGGAAGCGGGCGGCCGTCGTCGCAGGAGGGGAGGGCACGAAAAGAAGGCCCTGTTCCGTCAGGAGGCACGGACGGCTCGAACGCCGAGGTCGCACGCGGCGCACACACGTGGGACACGTGTGACGCGGTGTCTCAGGACCTCAGACGAGCAACGTCCTTCTCCAATCGGCGGCAACAGAAGCGGTACCGAATCTAGGAAAGACCCGGTTGGCCCGTCAACGCATTTACGCGGAACCCGAGGAGGCCCCCGTGCCCGACGGCTCGCTCTCCCTGCCGGCCCGGCTCTGCCTGCTGGCCTGGGACCCCGACCGGTCCTTGGCGGCCGACACCGCCCGGGCCCACCATCTGGTGCGCGCCGGCGCGCTCACCGAACTGGCCCGGCGCGGGCTGCTCACCGACGACGAGGGCATCGCCACCCCCGCCGACCTGGACTCCCGCGCCGGGGACGCCGTCCTGGACGGGCTGCTGGAACTGGTCCGCGAGTCCCTGCCGCACCGGTGGCGCACCTGGGTGCGGCTGCACGCCCGGGTCACCTTCGACGCCGTCCGGGAACAACTGGTGGCCGAGGGTTACCTGCGCGCCGAGAAGAAGCGGGTGCTCGGCGTGTTCCCGTCCGTGGAGTACGTGCTCGCGCGGGCCGCCGCGGCACGGGCGCTGCGGGAGCGGGCGCGGGACCTGCTGGAGGGGCCGCTGCCGGCCGGGGAGGTCTCCGAGCGGGACGCGGTCCTGGCCGTGCTGGCGGCCGCCGCCGGGCTGGGCGGGCCCCCGGGCGCGGCGTCGGGGGCGCGCGGGCGGGACCGGGTCGCGGAGCTGACCGGGCGGTGCGCGGGCGCGGTCCCCGGCCTGCGGCGGATCGTGGACGAGGTGAGGGACGCGGTGCGCGACGAGACCGCCCGCGCACCGGTGTCCGTGCGCGGCTGAGCGCCGTCCGCCGCGGCGACGCCCTCGCAGGGGGCGGCAAGGGAGCCGCAGAAGGGCGGCAAGGGAACCGCGGGAGTCAGCAGCTCCCGCGCATCAGCTCCGCCAGGTCGTGGTCCAGGTCCAGCTGGAGGTGTTCCAGCCCCACCGGCACCAGCTCGCCGGCCGCGTGCAGGAACCGGCGCAGCTCGCCCGAGCGGACGTGGACCACGGCGGTGCCCTCGGGCGCGTGGAACTCCAGCACGGTCCGGTCGTACCCGTACGGGCGGACCCGGACGTCGCCGTGGCCGTTCGGCTCCTGCATCCCGGCGATGAGCAGCTCGCGGGAGAAGATCCAGCAGACCTCCACGCCCTCGAGGGTGGCCGGGGCCGGGAAGGTCATGCGCACGGCGAACGGGTCGGCGCGGTCGTAGTGCAGGGTGGCGGGGATGCTCGGCATACGCGGCGCGGCGGCGACGAGACGCGCCTCGACGGGCTGCTCGATGACGGTGGACAACACCTTGCTCCCTCGTGACGGCTGGACGGGCTTCGGGCTTCGGGACGGTGCGGGGCCGGGCACTGGGAGAGACGCCGGAACCAACCCATCCGTGCACACGACGAGCGAGTGACCTCTGTCACCGCGTTCATGCCCGGGAGCGCTCAGGAGTGACCCGCCTCTCCTCTCGCGCCCCGCGGAGCACTTGCGGCGCGTCCGCACCACGCGTGGGCGCGGTCGTGGCCCTCTGGACGGCGCGCGGGCGGTGGGCCGGCTCCGCCCCGCCATGAGGCGCATGGGGAGCACGCGACGCACGGTACGGGCCGTTCGAGCCGACGGCAGGCGGACGGGGCGTGCGGCGCTCGCGGGAGCGGTCTGCGCCGCGGCGCCGGTCGCTCCTGGAAGGTGCTGCGCGCCGAGGGCGTGCCGCCCGCACAGGACGGCGAGGCCGGGTTCGCGGCCTGTGGCCGGTGCCTGGTCTCCGCCGGGCCCGGGGACGTGTGGCCGGCCACCGGCGGGCCCGCACGCGCGCGTGCCGCACTCCGCCGACCGCGGCCTCCCCCGGACGGCCACCGACGCCCCCCTCCCGGCCGACGACCCGGCCCGCGGCGTCTTCGCCCCCGCCTTCCGCGACCGCGCGCACACGGCCTCGCCGTCGGCGGCGACCACCGCCCCGGAGAGGCATCCCTGCGGGCCGCCGCCCGGACGCCCGGCGCCGGCCGCCCCCGGCGCCCCGGGCACCCGGGCGGGTGCCCTCCGCCGCCGCGGCCTGCCGCTCCGGCGTCGCCCGGCTCCCGCACAGCCGTACGACCGTCCTAGTCGTCGGGCCCACGGGCACCGGCTCATCACGGACGGCGGCCGCACCTGGCGGACCGTCGGCACCGGGTCCCACGGCACCGTGGACTGCGCCCCGGACCCGGGCTGTTGGGCCGCGGGCGGGCAGGGCCGGGTCGCCCGGCCGGAGCGCTGACGCCGGGCGGACGGGGGTGTTTGTCCGTAACGTGGGTAACCGTTCGCTGAACGTGAGAGGAAGTGATCGGTCATGCCGAGCGGTTCGAACTCCAAGCGGGAGCGGCAGTACGAGCACATCAAGAAGAGCGCGAAGGACCGCGGCGAGAGCACCGGCCGCGCCAAGGAGATCGCGGCGCGGACGGTGAACAAGGAACGCGCGCAGTCCGGCGAGTCGAAGACCGCCAGCCGCACCTCGACGCGGGACAAGTCCCCGAGCGAGCGCGGCGGCCGGCGGTCCGGGAACCGGCAGGGGCCCCAGGGCCCCACCTACGACCAGCTCTACCAGGAGGCCAAGCGCCGTGACGTGCACGGCCGTTCGAGCATGAACAAGGGCGAACTGCGCCAGGCACTGGGCAAGTGATCCGGGGCAGTCCCGGTACGAACACGCCCGCGATCCCGCTCGGACCCTCCCGTAGGCTTGCGGCCACCATGACGACGACCGTGACCGCGCAGATCCCCGCCGACTGGCCCGCCACCGAGGAGCGTGCCCGCGCCGTGCAGGACGAACTGCGCGCCCGCGTGGTGCTCGACGAGCCCGGCCCGCCGCCCGGCACCGGCCGGGTGACCGGCGTGGACGTCGCCTACGACGACGAACGCGACGTCGTCGCCGCGGCGGCCGTCGTGCTGGACGCCGCGACCCTCGACGTCGTCGCCGAGACCACGGCCGTCGGGCGGATCTCCTTCCCCTACGTGCCCGGTCTGCTGGCGTTCCGGGAGGTCCCGACCGTGCTGGCCGCCCTGGACGCGCTGCCCTGCGCGCCCGGCCTGGTCGTGTGCGACGGGTACGGCCTGGCCCACCCGCGCCGCTTCGGCCTCGCCAGCCATCTGGGCGTCCTCACCGGACTGCCCACGATCGGCGTGGCCAAGAACCCGTTCACCTTCACGTACGCCGACCCCGACGGGCCGCGCGGGAGCACGTCCCCGCTGCTCGACGGTGCGGAGGAGGTCGGGTGTGCGGTGCGCACACGCGACGGCGTGAAGCCGGTATTCGTCTCCGTCGGGCACCGGATGAGCCTCGCCGGCGCCTGCGCCCACACGCTGGCCCTCGCGCCCGCCTACCGGTTGCCGGAGACCACCCGCAGGGCCGACGCCCTGTGCCGCGCGGCTCTGCGGGACGCCGTCTACCCGGCCTGACCCTCGATGCTCCAGCGGCCCACCTCCCGGTACGCCGAGTCGTGGACGGCCGAGCCGTCGCCGGGCCGCATGCCGTAGTGCTTCAGGTTGCCGCCCCAGTACCGCAGGATCCGCTGCAGCTCGCCCGCGGGGTCCTCGGCGAGCGCGCCCTCGTCCATGGTGACTTCGAGAAGGAACTTCATGCCTTCAAGGGTTTCATTGAAGTCCTTGTGGGGACTTCGGCCGCGCACCGTCCCCGTGCGTGCAGGGCGCGGTAGGCGAAAGTCCCAAATGTGACGGTCCGGGATCCCTGGCGGACTGACGGATCTGAGTACCCGTACGGATGTGCCGCCGTCCGCCGCCCCGGCAGGGTGGACGGCATGACACCACACCGTGCCCCCAAGTACCCGGCCGAGACCGGCCGGCCCGTCGGACGGGCCGTGACCGCGGGACTGGTGCTGGCGGTGGGCGCGGGCCTGGCCTGGATCGGCGGGATGATCTACACCCTCGCCGGGTGGTCCGGGTAGGCGCGGCCCCTGAGCGGCCTGCTCCCGCCGAGACCGTTCAGCGGGTCGCGGCCACCCGGAACCCGATGCCGGCCGCCCGCAGCCGTCCGGTGAGCGCGTCGCCCATCGCCACGGCCGTCGTGACCTGCCCGGCCGTCGGCGGCAGGGCGTCGAGGGCCAGGCACAGCGCCGCCTCGGCGAACATCTTGGCCGTCTCGTCGTACCCCGGATCGCCGCCCGACACCTCGGTGAACACCCTCCGGCCGCCGCCCTCGCCCACGAAACGGACCGAGAACCAGCTCCTCGCCCGCCGCTCGGCGCTCGGACCGTCGCCCGGCACGAGCCGGCCGGACAGCAGGCGCCGCGCGGGCGGCACCTGGGCCGCCGCCACCAGTGCGCCCACGGCCGCCACCCCGCCCACCGCGACGGGCAGGTGCCGTACGGCCGCGTAGTGGCGGTAGCGGAAGTCGGGGCCGTAGCGCTCCAGGGTCCTGGCCGACCGGCGCACGATCTGCGCGTCCACGGTCGGCAGCGGCAGTGCCCACGCCCCCACCTCACCGGCGAACCGCGGCCTGGCCGCCGACGTCACCACCCGGCGGCCCGTCAGCCGGGGCTCGTGCCGCCGGCGTTCCAGCGCGGCGGCCCGCAGCCGGCGCCCGCGTGCGAACTGGCCCAGCGCGGAGGCGAGCGTCCCGCCCGAGAACGCGGCGCCCACCCGTACGAAGCCGTCCACGCTCAGCGGCACCCCCTCCGGCAGGTGCCGCACGGTGAAGTGGACGCCGAGGTCGTGCGGGACGGAGTCGAAGCCGCAGGCGTGCACCAGCCGGGCGCCGGTCTCCCGCGCGCGGGCGTCGTGGCGGACGTACGTCAGGTCCACGAACTCGGGCTCCCCGGTGAGGTCGAGGTAGTCCGTGCCGGCCTCCGCGCAGGCCGCGACCAGCGCGTCGCCGTACCGGACGTACGGGCCGACCGTCGTGGCCAGCACGCGCGCGTGCCGGGCGAGTTCGCGCAGCGTGTCCGGGGCGGACACGTCCGCGCGCAGCACGCCGACGTCCTCGGCGGGCAGCCGGTCGCGCAGGCGGCGCAGCTTCTCGCCGTCGCGCCCGGCGACCGCCCAGCGCAGCCCCTGCGGCGCGTGCGCGGCGAGGTACTCCGCCGTCAGTTCGCCGACGAAGCCCGTCGCCCCGAACAGCACGATGTCGTACGGCCGGTCGGCCGCCTTCAGCCTGCTCATGACATCCCTCCGTCACCCGTCGGCAACCCCTGGGTCCGCAGCACGCGCCGTTGCCGGTGGCTGAGGCTAGCGTGAGGACCGTGCGGCCCGGACAGGAGCCCGCGCACAATTGGCTAAGCGCTTGCTCGTCCAGGTCTTGTGCCCAGTGGAACGGGTTCTTAGCATCACTGGTGTTACATCGGTTGTGTCACAGAGCAGGGGGCCGGATGCCGGAGGCGAGGACGCCGACGCGGAAGCCGGGCGCCGAGGGCCCGCTCACGGGCGTGCGCGTGGTCGAACTGGCCGGCATCGGGCCCGGGCCCTTCGCCGCCATGCTCCTGGCCGACCTGGGCGCCGACGTGGTCCGCGTCGACCGGCCCGGCGGACCGGGCCTCGGGATCGACCCCGCCCGCGACGTCACCAACCGCAACAAGCGCTCCGTGGTCGTCGACCTCAAGGCCCCGGACGGCCCCGCCCGCGTCCTGGACCTCGCCGAACGCGCCGACGTCCTGATCGAGGGCTACCGCCCGGGCGTCGCCGAACGGCTCGGCGTCGGCCCCGGGGACTGCCACGCCCGCAACCCGGCGCTCGTCTACGGCCGCATGACCGGCTGGGGCCAGGACGGCCCGCTCGCCCGGCGCGCCGGGCACGACATCGGGTACATCGCGCTCACCGGCACACTCGGCATGATCGGCGCCCCCGACGAGCCGCCGGCCGTCCCCGCCAACCTCCTCGGCGACTACGCGGGCGGTTCCCTCTACCTGGTCGTCGGCGTGCTCGCCGCCCTGCACCACGCGCGCGCGAGCGGCACCGGGCAGGTCGTGGACGCCGCGATCGTGGACGGCACCGCCCACCTCTCCACGATGATCCACGGCATGCTCGCCGCCGGAAGCTGGCAGGACCGGCGCGGCGCCAACCTCCTCGACGGCGGCTGCCCCTTCTACGGCACCTACGAGACCGCCGACGGCCGGTACATGGCGGTCGGTGCGCTCGAACCGCGGTTCTACGCCGAGTTCCTGCGCCTCCTCGGCGTCCCCGACCCGGCACTGCCGGCCCGCGACGACGTGGCCCGCTGGCCCGAGCTGCGCGCGGCCGTCGCCGCCCGGTTCAAGTCCCGTACCCGCGAGGAGTGGACGGCCGTCTTCGCCGACTCCGACGCCTGCACGGCCCCCGTGCTGTCGCTGCGCGAGGCCCCGCACCACCCGCACCTCGCCGCCCGCTCCACCTTCACCGACCACGACGGCATCACCCAGCCGGCCCCCGCGCCCCGCTTCTCCGCGACCCCCACCGCGGTACGCACGGGGCCCGCCCGGCCCGGCGCCGACGCCGAGTCCGTGGCCCGTGACTGGGACCTGCCCCGCGAGCCGGGCCCGCCCCCGGCGTCCCGCCCCGCCGACCCCGGCCCCGACCCCGACCCCGACCCCGACCCCGCAGTGCACACC
>NZ_JOGV01000058.1:0-36493 GCF_000721365.1 Streptomyces sp. NRRL F-5650
CGCCCCGCCCGCGCCCCCGCCTCCGCCAGCGGCAGCCGTACCGTCGTCAGCGCGGGCACCGCGTCGATGCTGAACGGCAGGTCGTCGAAGCCCGCCACGGACACGTCGTCCGGGATCCGCAGCCCCGAGTCGCGCAGCGCCGCGCACGCGCCCAGCGCGACGGTGTCGTTCGCGGCGACGACGGCGGTCAGCGTCGGGTCCCGGCGCAGCAGTTCCAGCGTGGCCTCGTATCCCGCCTGCCGGTCGTAGCGGCCGTGGACCGTCCAGCGGGGGTCCTCCTCGATGCCGTGCGCGGCGAGTGCCGCGCGGTGGCCCTCCAGCCGGTGCCGGGTCGTGGTCCGCTCCTGGGGCCCCGCGATGTAGCCGAGCCGGCGGTGCCCGAGCCCGATCAGGTGCTCGGTCAGCTCCCGTCCGCCGCCGCGGTTGTCGAAGGTGAGCGCGATCGCCCCGGTGTCCGGTGCGGGCGGCCGCCCGCACAGCACCACCCGCGTCCCCGCCTCCGTGAGCCTGCGCAGCTTCGCCGCCACCGCCGCCTGGTGCGCCCCGTCCTCCATCGCACCGCCGGTCAGCACCACCGCCGCCGCCCGCTGCCGCTGCAGCAGCGTGAGGTAGGTCAGCTCCCGCTCCGGGGTGCCCCCGGTGTTGCAGACCACGGCGAGTCTCTCGCCGCCCGCCCTGCCGCCGGGACCGCCGATCTCGGACTGGACGGCGCCGGCCATGATGCCGAAGAACGGGTCGGCGATGTCGTTGACGAGGATGCCCACCAGGTCGGAGGTGGCCGCCGCCAGCGCGCTCGCGGGGCCGTTGAGCACGTAGTCCAGCTCGTCGACGGCCTTGAGCACCCGGTCCCGGGTGGAGGCGGCCACGGGGTAGTTCCCGTTCAGTACGCGCGACACGGTCGCGGGGGAGACCTGGGCGCGGGCCGCCACGTCCGCCAGTGTCACCGTCATGTTCTCGTCCTCCGCATCGCGCGTGTGAGCCGAACACCGTCCGGGGTGACCCTACGGCCACCGCCCGCCGCCGTTCGCCCCCTCGAACAACTCACCCGAACCGCGGTCTTGTCCAGACCACCGTTCACAGGCTAGCTTCGTTCTACATAGAAAGCGCTTGCTGTACGGCTCGAACTCGATCCGGGGCTCGCGGCACGGCTCGTACGAAGGGAATGACGTGACACGCAAGACGGTGCGTATCGCCATGAACGGTGTGACCGGGCGCATGGGCTACCGCCAGCACCTGGTCCGCTCCATCCTGGCGCTGCGCGAACAGGGCGGCCTCGACCTCGGCGACGGCACCGTGCTGTGGCCGGAGCCGGTCCTGGTCGGCCGCCGGGAACACGCGCTGCGGGCGCTGGCCGAGCGGCACGGACTCGACCACGTCTCCACGGACCTGGACGCGGTCCTCGCCGACGACAGCGTCGACGTCTACTTCGACGCCCAGGTGACCTCGGCCCGCGAGGAGGCGCTCAAGAAGGCGATCGCTGCGGGCAAGCACATCTACACCGAGAAGCCGACGGCCACCGGCCTCGACGGCGCCCTGGAACTGGCCCGCCTGGCCAACGCGGCCGGCATCAAGCACGGCGTCGTCCAGGACAAGCTCTTCCTGCCCGGCCTGCTCAAGCTCAAGCGCCTGATCGACGGCGGCTTCTTCGGCCGGATCCTGTCGGTGCGCGGCGAGTTCGGCTACTGGGTCTTCGAGGGCGACTGGCAGGAGGCCCAGCGCCCGTCGTGGAACTACCGCGCCGAGGACGGCGGCGGCATCGTCGTCGACATGTTCCCGCACTGGGAGTACGTGCTGCACGAGCTGTTCGGCCGCGTGAAGTCCGTCCAGGCCCTCACCGCCACCCACATCCCCGAGCGCTGGGACGAGAAGGGCAAGCCCTACGACGCGACCGCCGACGACGCCGCCTACGGCGTCTTCGAGCTCGACGGCGGCACGATCGCCCAGATCAACTCCTCCTGGGCGGTCCGGGTCAACCGCGACGAACTGGTCGAGTTCCAGGTCGACGGCACCGAGGGCTCGGCCGTCGCGGGCCTGCGCAACTGCCGCGTCCAGCACCGCTCGGCCACCCCCAAGCCGGTCTGGAACCCGGACATCCCCGCCACCGAGGTCTTCCGCGACCAGTGGCAGGAGGTCCCCGACAACGGCGAGTTCGACAACGGCTTCAAGGCCCAGTGGGAGCTGTTCCTCAAGCACGTCTACGCCGACGCCCCCTACCACTGGGACCTGCTGGCCGGCGCCCGCGGCGTCCAGCTCGCCGAACTGGGCCTGAGGTCCTCCGCGGAGGGCCGCCGCCTCGACGTACCGGAGATCGGCCTGTGACCCTCCACCTGCCGAACCCCGACGGCACCACACGCCCCTACACCCCCCGCGCCGAGCCCCCGGCCGTTCCCGGGGCGGGCGGAGGCAGCGCTTTCACCTCCCGTACGGTCTTCTCCGCCGCGCACGTCGTCGCCGACCCGTACGCCGACACGACCCCCGACGGGCCCGCCGCCGTGGACTGGGACGCCACCCTCGCCTTCCGCCGCCACCTGTGGTCCCACGGGCTCGGCGTCGCCGAGGCGATGGACACCGCCCAGCGCGGCATGGGCCTGGACTGGGCCACGGCGGCCGAACTGATCCGCCGCTCCGCCGCCGAGGCGAAGTCGGCCGGCGGCCGCATCGCCTGCGGAGTGGGCACCGACCAGCTCACCGCGACGGCCACCACCACACTCGCGGACGTCCGGTCGGCCTACGAGGAACAGCTCGCCGTCGTCGAGGAGTCGGGCGCCCAGGCCATCCTGATGGCCTCCCGCGCCCTCGCCGCGACGGCCGGGGGCCCGGACGACTACCTGGAGGTATACGGCCACCTGCTGCGCCAGTCCGCCGAGCCGGTGATCCTGCACTGGCTGGGACCGATGTTCGACCCGGCCCTGGAGGGCTACTGGGGCTCGTCCGACCTGGACGCGGCCACCGACACGTTCCTTGAGGTCATCGCCGCCCACCCCGACAAGGTCGACGGCATCAAGGTCTCCCTCCTGGACGCCCAGCGCGAGATCGACCTGCGCCGCCGCCTGCCGCGGGGCGTGCGCTGCTACACCGGCGACGACTTCCACTACCCGGAGCTGATCGCGGGCGACGACCAGGGCTTCAGCCACGCCCTGCTCGGCATCTTCGACCCGCTGGGCCCGCTGGCGGCACAGGCGGTCCGCGTCCTCGACACCGGGGACACGGAGGGCTTCCGTGCCCTGCTCGACCCCACGGTGGAACTCTCCCGCCACCTCTTCCAGGCCCCCACCCGCTACTACAAGACGGGCGTGGTCTTCCTGGCCTGGCTGTCCGGCCACCAGAGCCACTTCACCATGGTCGGCGGCCTCCAGTCGGCCCGTTCCCTGCCGCACTTCGCCCGCGCCTACGAACTCGCCGACGGCCTGGGCCTGTTCCCGGACCCGAAGCTCGCCCAGGAGCGCATGCGGACCCTGCTGAGCCTGTACGGAGTGAACCAGTGAGCGATCCCGGCCTGACCCGCTTCAGCATCAACCAGATGACGGTCAAGCAGCTCTCGCTGCCCGAACTGACCACCGCCTGCCGCGAACTGGGCATCGGCAACGTCGGCCTGTGGCGCGAGCCCGTCCAGGCCCACGGCGTCGAGGCGGCGGCCAAGCTGGTCCGCGACGCGGGCCTGCGGGTCACCACCCTGTGCCGCGGCGGGTTCCTCACCGCGACCGACCCGGGCGAGCGCGCCGAGGCCCTGGCCGACAACCGCCGCGCCGTCGACGAGGCCGCCGCCCTCGGCACCGACACCCTGGTCCTGGTCTCGGGCGGCCTCCCCGCCGGCGACAAGGACCTGCGCGCGGCCCGCGAGCGCATCGCGGACGCGCTGGCGGAGCTGGGCCCGTACGCCGAACAGCACGGCGTACGCCTCGCGATCGAGCCGCTGCACCCCATGTTCGCCTCGGACCGCTGCGTGGTCTCCACCCTCGCCCAGGCCCTGGACATCGCCGAACGCTTCCCGGCCCGGCAGGTCGGCGTCACCGTCGACACGTACCACATCTGGTGGGACGACCGGGCGCCCGAGCAGATCGCCCGGGCCGGCGCGGGCGGCCGCATCCACACCTTCCAGCTCGCCGACTGGACGACGCCGCTGCCCGAGGGCGTCCTCAACGGCCGCGGCCAGATCGGCGACGGCGCGATCGACATGCGGGAGTGGAAGGGGTACGTCGAGGCGGCCGGGTACACCGGCCCGATCGAGGTCGAACTCTTCAACGACGCCCTGTGGGCCCGGGACGGGCGGGAGGTGCTGGCGGAGACGGCAGCACGGTTCGCCGCGCACGCGGGAGACGGGGCCGAGTCCGGGGCGGGGTCGAGGTCCGGGTCCGGGTCCGGGTCCGGGTCCGGGTCCGGAAAATAATCCCGGCGGCCGTGCAACCCTCGCACGGTCCGGCGGGTCGTACGTGGCATCGGAACTCCCGTGGGGGTACCCGGGGGGGGACCCCGGAGTTCCGAAGGGGAGGGAAACCGAAGGGGCCCGGTCGACGACCGGGCCCCTTCGAAGTTCCCGTCTCCTCAGAAGAAGACCCCGCACCGCAGCAGCACGTTCGCGTACGGACGGGCCTCGCCCGTGCGGACGACCAGGCGGGCGCCCGCCGACAGCTCCTTCAGCCGCTCGTGCGGGACGAGTTCGAGCGCCGGGAAGTGACCGTCGAGCAGCGCGGCGGCCTCCGCGTTGGCCCCCCGCACCTCCTCCGCGGCCGTCGCGCCCTCGATCACCAGCTCCGCCAGCAGCCCGTCCAGCACCTCGGCGAAGGACGGCACCCCGGCCCGGAAGGCCAGGTCGACGACGCGCGGACCGGCCGGGACGGGCATGCCCGCGTCGCACACCAGGACCCCGTCCCCGTGGCCGAGTTCGGCGAGGGCGCCCGCGAGATGCCGGTTGAGTATTCCCGTCTTCTTCACAGCGCCTCGGCCTCCGCGGCCGTCGGGTACGACTCCTGCGCCCCCGCCTTCGTGACCGCCGCCGCGCCCACCCGGGCCGCGTAGGCCGCCGCGTCGGCGAGTGACTCGCCGGTGCCCAGCCGCCAGGCCAGCGCCGCGGTGAAGGCGTCACCGGCGCCGGTGGTGTCCACGGCGTCCACCTTCACGGACGGCACCCGGGTCACGCCCCCGGCCGCCGAGGCGACCAGCGCGCCCTCGGCCCCCAGGGTCACCACCACCGAGCGCGGCCCCTTGGCCAGCAGGACGCGGGCCCAGTCCTCGGGCCGCTCGCCGACGAGGGCGTCGCCGAGGATCACCTTCGCCTCGTGCTCGTTGACGATCAGCGGGTCGCACGCCGCCAGCACCTCCTGCGGAAGCGCCCGCGGCGGTGACGGGTTCAGTACGAACCGGCTGCCCGGCGCGAGCGAGCGGACCACCTCCACCACCGTCTCCAGCGGGATCTCCAACTGCGTGGAGACCACCCGGGAGGCGTGGAAGAGGCTGGCCGCCGCCCGCACATCCCCCGGCGCGAGCCGGCCGTTGGCGCCGGGCGAGACCACGATGCTGTTGTCCCCGGACGGGTCGACGGTGATCAGCGCGACGCCGGTCGGCGCACCGCCCACCAGGACACCGACCGTGTCGACGCCGGCCGCCCGCTGCGAGTCCAGCAGCAGCCGGCCGTAGTCGTCGTCGCCGACCCGGGCCAGCAGGGCCGTACGGGCACCGAGCCGGGCGGCGGCGACGGCCTGGTTGCCGCCCTTGCCGCCCGGGTGGACGGCCAGGTCGGAGCCGAGCACCGTCTCGCCGGCCCCCGGCCGCCGCTCGACACCGATCACCAGGTCGGCGTTGGCCGACCCGACGACCAGCAGGTCGTAGTCGTACATCAATCGTTCTCCGATTCGAGTGGTTCCCGCTGGATTGCGCGAGGTTCCGACGGACGGCCGGTCTCAGCCCTCGAAGCCGGCCACGTTCTCCTTGGTGACGACCTTCACGGGCACCTTCACCGTCTGCTCCACCTTCTTGTCCTCGGCCGCCCGCAGCGCGTTCTGCACGGCGATCCTGCCCAGTTCCCTCGGCTGCTGCGCGACGGACGCGTACAGCGTCCCCGCCTCGACCGCCTTCAGCCCGTCCGGCGTGCCGTCGAACCCGACGACCTGCACGGACTTCCCGGCCTTGGCGCCCAGCGCCTTGATCGCGCCCAGCGCCATCTCGTCGTTCTCCGCGAACACGCCGTCCACGTCGGGGTGCGCCTGGAGCAGGTTGGTCATCACGTCCAGGCCCTTGGTGCGGTCGAAGTCCGCGGGCTGCTTGGCGACCACCTTGATGCCCGGGTACGCCTTCAGCCCGGCCGCGAAGCCCGCCCCGCGCTCCCGGCTGGCGGAGGTGCCGGCCTGGCCCTGGAGGATCACGATGGTGCCCTTGCCGCCGAGCTTCTCGGCGAGCGCCTTGGCGCCCAACTGCCCGCCCTCCACGTTGTCGGAGGCGACCAGCGCGGACGTCTCGGCCTTGTTGACGCCGCGGTCCACGGCGATGACGGGGATGTCGTCCTTGTTCGCCGTGCGCACCGAGGGACCGGCCGCGTCGGAGTCCACCGGGTTGACGACGACCGCGGACAGGCCGCCGCTGACGAAGTTCTGCAGTTGGTTGGCCTGCTGGGAGGCGTCGTTCTGGGCGTCCGTCACCGTCAGGTCCACGCCCAGCTTCTTCGCCTCCTCCTCGGCGCCGTTCCTGATCTGCACGAAGAACGGGTTGTTGAGCGTCGACAGCGACAGCCCTATCTTCTGGTCCTTGCCGCCCGAGGAACCGCCGTGCAGCAGCGAGGTCGCGCCGACGACGGCCACCGCGACGACGGCCGCGATCACGTACGTCAGCGCCTGCTTCCCCCGGTTGCCGCCCCCGGAGGCCCCGGCGGCCACGGGCGTCGCCCCGGCCTTGCGGCGCAGCGTGTCGAAGAGCACCGCCAGCGCGATGACGACACCGATGACGACCTGCTGCCAGAACGCGGACACCGACAGCAGGTTGAGGCCGTTGCGCAGCACCGCGAGGATCAGCGCGCCGACGAGCGTGCCCGACGCCTTGCCGGTGCCGCCCGCGAGCGAGGCGCCGCCGATGACGACGGCGGCGATGGCGTCCAGCTCGTAACCCTGCGCGGCCTGCGGCTGCGCGGAGGCCAGCCGGGAGGCGAGGACGATGCCCGCGGCGGCGGCGAACAGGCCGGAGAAGGCGTAGATGGCGAGCTTCTGCCGCTTCACCCGCAGCCCGGACAGCCGCGCGGCCTCCTCGTTGCCGCCGATGGCGTACATGGAACGGCCGATGTACGTGCGCCCGAGCACGAACGCGGTGATCAGCCCCATCACGATCATCACGAGCACCGGCACCGGCAGCCACCCGCCGAGGGTGTCCCCGAGGTGGGAGACCGAGTCCGGGAAGGCGATCGGCGAGCCCTGCGAGATGACCAGCGACAGACCGCGCCCCACCGAGAGCATGGCCAGCGTCGCGATGAACGGCGGCAGCTTCCCGTACGAGATGAGGAAGCCGTTCACCAGACCGCACGCGATGCCCGTCAGCACGGACAGCAGCACGGCGAGGGCCACCGGCATCCCGGCCTCGGTGGCGCTCCACGCCAGCACGGTGGCCGACAGCGCGGCGACCGAACCGACCGACAGGTCGATGCCCGCCGAGACGATGACGAAGGTGACGCCGAAGGCGAGGATCGCGGTGACGGCGGCCTGGACACCGACGTTGAGGAGGTTGTCCGCGGTCAGGAAGTCCCCGGACAGCGCCGACATGGCGACGACGAGGACGATCAGCGCGGTCAGCGCGCCGTTGTCGAGCAGCAGGCGGCGCAGGCCGCCCGTGGCGCCGCCCTGCGCGCCCGGCTTGCTCTTGAGCGTGTCAGTGGCCACGGGAGGCCTCCGTTCCGTTGGGGTGGGTACTGACGGCGAGGGCCATCACCGCGTCCTGGGTGGCCCGTTCGGCGGGGAGTTCGCCCGCGACGCGCCCCTGCGCCATGACGACCACGCGGTCGCTCATGCCGAGCACCTCCGGCAGATCGCTGGAGATCATGAGCACGGCGGCGCCAGCGGCCGTCAGTTCGTTGATGAGCTGGTAGATCTCGACCTTGGCGCCGACGTCGATGCCGCGCGTCGGCTCGTCGAGGATCAGCACCTTGGTGTCGGCCAGCAGCCACTTGCCGATGACGACCTTCTGCTGGTTGCCGCCGGACAGGGTGCGCACGTGCTGTCCGAGCCCGGCCATCCGCACGCCGAGCTGTCCGGCGACGCGCTCGGCCGCCGCGTGCTGCCCCTTGAGGTCGACGAGTCCCGCGCGGGCGCTCGACCGCAGGGTGACCAGCCCGAGGTTCTCCGCCACGGAGGCGTCCAGGACGAGCCCCTGCCCCTTGCGGTCCTCGGGCACGAGCCCGATCCCGGCGGCCATGGCGGCGTTCACGTCGTTGCGGCGCAGCGGCGCGCCCGCGACGTGCACGCTCCCGGCGTCGTACGGATCGGCGCCGAACACCGCCCGCACCACCTCCGTCCGCCCGGCCCCGACCAGCCCCGCGATGCCGACGACCTCACCGGCCCGCACCTCGAAGCCCACGTCGTGGAAGACGCCGTCGCGGGTGAGCCCCTCCACCTTGAGCAGGGGCTCACCGGGGTCGGTGCGCTCGCGCGGGTACTGCTGCTCGATCGACCGCCCGACCATGAGCCGGACCAGTTCGTCCTCCGGGGTGGAGGCGGGCACCTGTCCGACGCTCCTGCCGTCCCGGATGACGGTGACGCGGTCGCCGAGCGCGGCGATCTCCTCCAGGTGGTGGGTGATGAAGACGATCCCCACGCCGTCCTCGCGCAGCCGCCGCACGATGGCGAACAGCTTCTCGACCTCCTCGGAGGTCAGGACGGCGGTCGGCTCGTCCATGATGAGCACGCGGGCGTCCAGGCTGAGCGCCTTGGCGATCTCGACCATCTGGAGCCGGGCGATGCCGAGTTCACGCACCCGGGCACGCGGGGAGACGTTGACCCCGACCCGCTCCAGCAGCACCTCGGCGTCGGCGTTCATCCGCTTGCGGTCGATCATGCCGAACCGGCGCGGCTGGCGGCCCAGGAAGATGTTCTCGGCGACCGTCAGATCGGGGACGAGGTTGAACTCCTGGTAGATGGTGGCGATCCCGAGGCGCTCGGAGTCCTGCGCACCGTGGATGCGCACCTCCTCGCCACCGGCCAGGATCCGCCCGGCGTCGGGCGTGTAGGCGCCGGAGAGCATCTTGATGAGCGTGCTCTTGCCCGCGCCGTTCTCACCGAGGAGCACGTGCACCTCGCCCCGGCGCAGGTCGAAGTCGACGCTGTCGAGCGCGACCACACCGGGGAAGGTCTTGCGGATGCCCTCGATGCGCAGCAACTCGTCCGGACTGCGGCTGCTCACGGCGTACTCCTTCGTACGGGGGAGGGGGACGGGGGGTGTTCGGCGGGCGGCTCGCCGCACGAGCGGCGCACGACGAGCCGCGCCGGAAGGGTGACGGACTCCCCGGCCCGCCCGGCGATCCGCTCGACCAGGGCGCGTACGGCGGCCCGTCCGAGGTCCCGGGTGGGCTGGGCGATCGCGGTGACCGGCGGCCCGGTGTGCAGGAACCAGGGGATGTCGTCGAACGCGGCGAGCCCGATGTCCTCGGGGACCCGCAGCCCGCGCGCGCGTACGGCGTCCAGCGCGCCGAGCGCCATCAGGTTGTCGGCGGCGAAGACCACCTCGGGCGGCTCGGGCAGGTCGAGGAAGCCCTCGGTGACCCGGCGCCCGCTGCCGGCCTGGAAGTCGCCCTGGCCGATGTAGGCGTCGGGGAGGGGGAGCCCGTGGGCGGCCAGCGCCTCGCGGAAGGCGTCGACGCGCTCGCGTCCGGTCGTGGTGGCGGCGGGCCCGGCGATGATCGCGAGCCGCCGGTGCCCGAGCCCGTGCAGGTGGGCGACGAGGTCCCGTACGGCCGCCCGCCCGTCCGACCGGACGACGGGCACGTCCACGCCGGGGATCCACCGGTCGACGAAGACCATCGGCGTCCCGGCCCGTGCCGCCTCCAGCATGCGGGGGGAGCCGCCGTCGGTGGGGGAGACGAGGAGCCCGTCGATCCGCCGGTCGAGCAGCGTCGTGACGTGGTGGTCCTGGAGGTCGGGGCGCTCGTCGGCGTTGCCGATGATGACGCTGTAGCCCAGCGCGCGGGCCTCCTCCTCGACGGAGCGGGCCAGCTCGGTGAAGTACGGGTTCATGACGTCGCTGATGACCAGGCCGAGGGTGCGGGTCTGGTCGGTGCGCAGCGACCGGGCGACGGCGTTGGGGCGGTAGCCCAGCGTCTCGACGGCGGCCAGCACGCGGGCGCGGGCGGCGGGGCTGACGGACGGGTGGCCGTTGAGCGCCCGGGAGACCGTGGCGACGGACACGCCTGCCTCGGCGGCGACGTCCTTGATGCTCGCCATCGTCGTTCCACCTCCTCGTGGAATCGATTACACGGAGGATTGGAAACGATTACACGAGCGGATTCAAGGGGTCGGCCGGCGCCGAGACGGAATCGTGACCGGAGAAAGGGCGGCACCCGGGGTGATGCCGCCCCGGGTGCCGCCCCGACCGCTCGCGGCAGTCAGCCCACCGCCGCCGCGAACATCCCCGCCTCGTACGAGCCGCCCTTCTGGTGCGTGATCACGGCGAGCCGGTTGGCCGCGTTGATCATGGCGACCAGGCAGACCAGCGCGGCGACCTGGTCGTCGTCGTAGTGCTTGCGCACCAGCGCCCACGTCTCGTCGGACACGCCCTCGTGGGCGTCGGCGAGCCGGGTGCCCTCCTCGGCGAGGGCCAGCGCGGCCTGCTCGGCCTCGGTGAACACCGTGGACTCGCGCCAGGCGGCGACCAGGTGCAGCCGGACCGCGCTCTCCCCGGCGGCGGCGGCCTCCTTGACGTGCATGTCGATGCAGTGGCCGCAGCCGTTGATCTGGCTGGCCCGCAGCGAGACCAGTTCCTGCGTGGCCTTCGGCAGCGGCGACTCGTGCATCAGCATGCCCATGCCGGCGAACCGCTTCGTGAACCGACCGGCGAACTCGTTCTCGAACAGATTGAATCGGGTGTCCATGATCTCGTCCTCGCTCTCGATGCCTCGATGCCTCGATGTCTCGGTGTCTCGGTGACGAACACGAGACCCCGCCGGCCCGCACCCTGTGACAGGACGCGGACGTGACCCAGGACACCGCCGACGGGTGTCACAGAACCCCGGCGGCCGGTGTCCCGTGCACGAGACACCGCCGGAACCGAACGAACGGGAGAAGCTGGTGACCAGTGACAACAGCGGCCGCGAACAGGACGAGGCGACCTGCGGGAGCGCAGCCGCGGACGCGGCCACCGAGGACTTCGTCGCGCATCGCAACCTGCTCTTCACGGTCGCCTACGAGATGCTCGGCTCGGCCGCGGACGCCGAGGACGTCCTCCAGGAGACCTGGCTGCGGTGGGCGGGAGTCGACCTCGACACGGTGCGCGACCGCCGCGCCTACCTGGTCCGCATCACCACCCGCCAGGCCCTGAACCGGCTGCGCACCCTCGGCCGCCGCAAGGAGTCCTACGTCGGCTCCTGGCTGCCCGAGCCGCTGCTGACCACGCCCGACGTGGCCGAGGACGTCGAGCTGGCGGACAGCGTGTCGATGGCGATGATGCTGGTCCTGGAGACCCTGGCGCCGGTCGAGCGGGCGGTGTTCGTCCTGCGCGAGGTGTTCGACCTCGGCTACGACGAGATCGCCGAGGCGGTGGAGAAGAGCCCCGCCGCCGTCCGGCAGATCGCGCACCGGGCCCGCGCGCACGTGGCGGCCCGCCGCCCGCGCGGGGAGGTCACGACGGCCGAGTCCCGCCGGGCGCTCGCGGCGTTCCGGCGGGCGGTGGAGACGGGCGACCTCCAGGGCCTGCTCGACATCCTCTCCCCGGACGTCGTCCTGCTCGGCGACGGCGGCGGCATCAAGCAGGCCGTCCCGCGGCCCGTCGTCGGTGCCGACAAGGTGGCCCGCCTCATGCTGGGCGGCCTGGGCAAGCTGGACATGGAGGTGAGGATGGAACCGGCCCAGGTCAACGGACACCCCGCCCTGGTCGTCCGGCTCGACGGCGAGCTCGACACCGTGGTGGCGGTGCGCTTCGACGAGGGCCGCATCACCGGGCTCTACGCGGTGCGCAACCCGGAGAAGCTGGCGTACATGCGTGAGGAGGCGACCACCCTGAGCCGGTGAGCGCCCGGGTCACCGGGGCTCCGGGAGCGCCTCTCCCGTCTCCAGCAGCGTCTTGAGGCCGGCCATCAGCGCCGGCCAGCCGTGCTGGATCATCTGGCGGACGGTGCTGCCGGGCTCGAACCCGTCGTGGACGACGGTCAGCTTCACCGAGCCGCCGCCGAGGTCCTCGATGTCGAAGGCGACCTTCGAGCGCCGCTCGGCGGAGAGCCTGGCGAGGGTGTCGTCGTCGATCCCGTTGGCCGCCGCCCACTCCGGGGTGAAGGTGTGCCAGGTGTACGACAGCCGCCGGGGCGGGTCGGACTCGAGCACGACCTGCTCGGGGTGGGCGGTCTCGGCCCCCCGCTCCCGCCACACCACGGGCGACCCGGCCGCCCAGTCGGTGCCGAACTCCAGCCCCCAGTAGCGGCGGGTGAAGGCCGGGTCGGTCAGGCCCCGCCACACCTCCTCCGGCGTGGCCTTGATGTACGTCGTGTAGACGAACGCGTCGCTGTCCATGGCGGTGTCCTCCAGCGCCTGCTTGAGGTCGGCGAGTGCGCGCACCCGCTCCCGGTCGTAGCGGCTGATCCAGCGTTCGGCGATGGCGTTGATCGGTCCGGCGTCGAGGTGGTGCAGCTTCTCCCGGCCCCGCCGCACGGTGGTGACCAGTCCGGCCGCCTCCAGCACCGCCAGATGCTTGCTGACCGACTGCCGGGCCATGTCCAGCCCGGCGCACAGCTCGCGCAGGCTCTGCCCGTTGCGCGCGTTCAGGCTGTCCAGCAGCCGTCGCCTGCTGCCGTCGGCCAGCGCCTTGAAGACCTCGTCCATCTCCGCCCCTCTGACATGCAGCCCATTGGCTGCTTTTCACGATAGGCAGCCGGTTGGCTGCATGTCAAAACCCACTACCGGGACGCCGGGCGGGCGCGGGAGACTTTCCTCATGACGGACATGGGGGCATTGCGGAGTGCGGTCACCGCGTGGGCGGCCGGCGGGCCCGCAGGCTCGGCGCAGGACCTGGCCGACCGACTGCTCGTCCACACCGCCGTCCTCCTCGAAGGGCCGAGCGACGTGGCGGCCGTCGACGCGATGGCCGCCCGGCACGGCCGGGACCTCGCGGCGGAGGGCGTCTGCGTCCTCCCGATGGGCGGCGCGATGAACGTCGGCCGCTTCGCCGCCCTCCTCGGGCCCGCGGGCCTGGACCTCCGCCTCGTGGGCCTGTGCGACGAACGGGAGCAGGACTTCTACGCCCGGGCCCTGCAGCGCGCCGACGCGTCACCGCAGGGCCTCTTCGTCTGCGCGGCCGACCTGGAGGACGAGCTGATCCGCGCGCTGGGCGTGGGCACGGTGACTCGACTCGTCGAGGCGGAGGGCGAGTCACGCCGTCTCCAGACCTTCCTCCGGCAGCCCGCCCAGCAGGGCCGCGCCGCCCAGCAGCAGCTCCGCCGCTTCCTCGGTACCAAGGCGGGCCGCAAGATCCACTACGGCCGCGTCCTGGTGGAGTCCCTGGACCCGTCCCGGACACCGGCTCCGCTGGCGGGGTTGTTCGGGGCGCTGTGACGGCCGCCGTCACGCCGCCGACAGCTCGCACCACACGTACTTCCCCCGGTTGCCGTGTCTGGCCAGCGGATGCCATCCCCACACGTCCGCGCAGGCCCGTACGAGCGCCAGCCCCCGCCCCTCCTCCAGCTCCGTCACCCTCTCGAACCGCGCGGGAGGCTCCGGCGGTTCGGGGTCCGTGTCCCACGCCCCGATTCGCAGCGTGCCGGGCGGGGACCAGCGGATGCGGAGGGCGGCGGGGCCCTTGGTGTGCCGTACGGCGTTGGAGACCAGCTCGGTGGCGAGCAGTTCGGCCACGTCCACGAGGCGGATCAGACCGTGCATGGTGAGGACCAGGCGGAGGGTGCGGCGGCTGACGGTGACGGCACGCAGGTCGTTGGGGATGTAGAGGGAGTACTCCCAGGGTTCGTTTTCGGGCATGAGGGATCCCTTGCGTGTGTGGGGAGTTGAGGGCGGACCGGTGTCATTGCCGGAGCCGTCGTGGCAGGACGGAACGGTGCGCTTCCGGTTTCGCACGGTGTGCGCCGCATCACTGACCGTAGGGCTAACATGTCATACGGAGCAAGCCGATCGACTAATCTGGCCCCGAACGGGTCGCACAGGCAGGCTCGTTGAACCCAGGGAGCCCTGCATGGTCCTGCGGCGGGAATGCACCGCACGTCAGTTGCGTCTTGCGGTCGAGTTGC
The DNA here is from genome assembly GCF_000721365.1 of Streptomyces sp. NRRL F-5650. Taxonomy (NCBI): domain Bacteria; kingdom Bacillati; phylum Actinomycetota; class Actinomycetes; order Kitasatosporales; family Streptomycetaceae; genus Streptomyces; species Streptomyces sp. NRRL F-5650. The sequence goes on from NZ_JOGV01000058.1 coordinate 14,411, forward strand.
GGAGGCTACGAGATGCGGCAGGGCTCTCCGCCGTCGAGGCGGCAGCACTGCTCGGGGTGAACCGCGTGCAGATCAGTCACATCGAGTCCGGCCTCGCGGGCGTGAGTGAGGAGCGCCTGCGTCGTCTCGCGGCGCACTATTCCTGCACTGACGAGGCATTCGTCGACGCCCTCGTCACCATGGCGACGGATCGGACCCGTGGCTGGTGGGAGGAGTACCGAGGGCTCCTGCCGACACCCTTCCTGGACATCGCCGAGTTGGAACACCACTCCACCTTCCGTCGGGACGTGGAGTTCTTGTTCATCCCGGGCTTGCTTCAGACGGAGGACTACGCCCGAGCGGCCTTCTCGTCCCGGGTGCCCGAACTTCCGCACGCGGAGCTGGAGCTGCGAGTTCGCCATCGGATGCAGCGGAAGGTGGTTCTCGAAGCCCCGGTGCCGTACGAGTCCCTCATCCATGAGGCGGCGCTGCGTATCAGGGTCGCCGATCGAGTCACCGCGCGAACCCAGCTCGCCCGGGTCCTGGAACTTTCCGAAGCCGATCACATCAGCGTGCGTGTCATTCCCTTCGACCTGGACGGCTTCGGCGGGGCCTGGAGCCCCATGATGTTGGCCGGCGGGAGCGTGCCCCGACTGGACACGGCCGTTCGCGACGCACCGCACGGCACCGGCTTCATCGATTCCGAGGCCCAACTCGGCGTCTTCCGAACAGTCTTCCGTAGAGTGAAGGATGCATCGCTCGACCCAAGCCGGTCGCGTGACCTCATCCACAGACTGGCCAAGGAACTGTGAGGCTCCGTGTCCACCCCTGACACCTGGCGCAAGTCGTCCTACTCCGGCGGCGGCGACGGCAACAACTGCGTTGAGATAGCCACCTCACCCACCCACGTCGCCGTCCGCGACTCCAAGACCCCCGCCCGAGCCACCCTCACCTTCCCCCGCGCCGCCTTCACCCGGTTCCTCGCGACGGTGAAGGAGACGGAGGGAACCCCGCCTCCCCGCTGACCCAGCACACCTCCCCGGGGCTGCCGTCGCCCACGTCGAACTGGCAGCACTCGGCGCCGACGGCGGCGGCGAGGTCGGTGAACGTCCTCCTGATGCCCGCCGACCGCTCGAACAGGCGGCTGAGGCCCGTCGTAGGCGCCCAGAACTCCAGGGCGGTGTACCCGGGGTCCAGGAAGGACGCGAACCGGACCGTCAGGTAGACGTACCCGATCCGTACCCGCCCGTTCCGCTCGGGCGGCAGACCGTACGACTCGGCGTACGCCCGCACCGCGTCGTCGACCGGGAACATGAGGGACGTGTCCAGGTCCAGCGTGTCGCGCCCGGAGCAGTCGACCGGCTCGCTGCCGAAGCCGGACGTGAACGGCAGGACGACCCGTTCGCCCCCGGGCAGCGTGACGTCGAGCGGGGGCACGTCCCGGTTAGGGGGCGCCAGCCCGGCCACGGCGGTCAGCGCCCCCGCGACGCGGCCAGGACGCAGGAAGATGTCGTAGCCGTAGCTCAGCCCCATGATTTCCCCTCCGCAGACCGGGTCGCACCGCGTGTGCGCGTGATCCTGCCGGACCCCGCACCGCTGTCACACCCCACAGGTACCGTCGACCCATGCCCAACCAGCCCCCCGCGGCCCCGGGCGAGCGGCGGCTCGCCACGCTCGAAGGCGTCCTGGAGCGGATCACGTACGCCAACGAGGAGAACGGCTACACGGTCGCCCGCGTCGACACCGGCAGAGGCGCCGGCGACCTGCTGACCGTCGTCGGCGCGCTGCTGGGCGCGCAGGTGGGCGAGTCGCTGCGGATGGAGGGCCGCTGGGGGTCGCACCCGCAGTACGGCAAGCAGTTCCACGTGGAGAACTACACGACCCTCCTGCCCGCCACCGTCCAGGGCATCCGGCGCTATCTCGGCTCCGGGCTGGTCAAGGGGATCGGGCCGGTCTTCGCCGACCGCATCACGCAGCACTTCGGGCTGGACACCCTCACGATCATCGAGGAGGAGCCCAAGCGGCTCATCGAGGTTCCCGGCCTCGGACCCAAGCGGACGAAGAAGATCGCCGACGCCTGGGAGGAGCAGAAGGCGATCAAGGAGGTCATGCTCTTCCTCCAGACCGTCGAGGTGTCCACCTCCATCGCCGTCCGCATCTACAAGAAGTACGGCGACGCCTCGATCTCCGTCGTGAAGAACCAGCCCTACCGGCTCGCCGCCGACGTCTGGGGCATCGGCTTCCTCACCGCCGACAAGATCGCCCAGTCCGTCGGCATCCCGCACGACAGCCCGGAGCGGGTGAAGGCCGGTCTCCAGTACGCGCTGTCGCAGGCCACCGACCAGGGGCACTGCTACCTCCCCGAGGAGAGGCTGATCGCCGACGCGGTGAAGCTGCTCCAGGTGGACACCGGGCTCGTCATCGAGTGCCTGGGCGAGCTGGCCGCCGAGCCCGAGGACCCGGACGGCGACCCCGGTGTCGTGCGGGAGAAGGTGCCCGGCCCCGACGGCGGCGAGCCCGTCACCGCCGTCTACCTCGTCCCCTTCCACCGGGCCGAGCAGGCCCTGGCCGGTCAGCTCCGGCGCCTGCTCCACACGGACGAGGACCGGATGCCGGGCTTCCGGGACGTGGCCTGGGACAAGGCGCTCGGGTGGCTGAAGCGGCGCACGGGTGCCGATCTGGCGCCCGAGCAGGAGGAGGCCGTCAAGCTCGCGCTCAGTGAGAAGGTCGCCGTCCTCACCGGCGGGCCCGGCTGCGGCAAGTCCTTCACCGTGCGGTCGATCGTGGAGCTGGCGCGGGCCAAGAAGGCCAAGGTCGTGCTCGCCGCCCCCACCGGCCGGGCCGCCAAACGGCTCTCCGAGCTGACCGGCGCCGAGGCGTCCACCGTGCACCGGCTGCTGGAGCTGAAGCCCGGCGGCGACGCGGCCTACGACCGGGAGCGGCCCCTCGACGCCGACCTCGTCGTGGTGGACGAGGCGTCGATGCTGGACCTGCTGCTCGCCAACAAGCTCGCCAAGGCCGTCCCGCCCGGGGCCCACCTGCTGCTCGTCGGGGACGTCGACCAGTTGCCCAGTGTCGGGGCCGGCGAGGTGCTCCGCGACCTGCTGGCGCCCGGCAGCCCCGTGCCCGCCGTCCGGCTCACCCGCGTCTTCCGCCAGGCCCAGCAGTCCGGCGTCGTCACCAACGCGCACCGGATCAACGCGGGACAGCACCCCGTCACCGACGGGATGAAGGACTTCTTCCTCTTCGTCGAGGACGACACCGAGGAGGCGGGGCGGCTCACGGTGGACGTCGCCGCGCGCCGCATCCCCGCGAAGTTCGGGCTCGACCCGCGCCGGGACGTGCAGGTGCTGGCGCCCATGCACCGGGGCCCCGCGGGCGCCGGGACGCTGAACGGGCTGCTCCAGCAGGCCGTCACCCCGGGGCGCCCGGACGTGCCGGAGAAGCGGTTCGGCGGCCGGGTCTTCCGCGTCGGCGACAAGGTCACCCAGATCCGCAACAACTACGAGAAGGGCGAGAACGGCGTCTTCAACGGCACCGTCGGCGTCGTCACCTCGCTGGACCCGGTGGACCAGCGCCTCACCGTGCTGACGGACGAGGACGAGGAGGTGCCGTACGACTTCGACGAACTGGACGAACTGGCCCACGCGTACGCGGTCACCATCCACCGCTCCCAGGGCAGCGAGTACCCGGCGGTGGTGATCCCCGTGACGACCGGCGCCTGGATGATGCTCCAGCGGAACCTGCTGTACACGGCGGTCACCCGGGCGAAGAAGCTGGTCGTGCTCGTCGGGTCGCGCAGGGCGATCGGGCAGGCGGTGCGGACCGTGTCGGCCGGACGGCGCTGCACGGCGCTCGACTTCCGGCTGGCGGGCCCCCGGTCCTGAAGCCTTCCCGTAAACCTCCCGGCCCGTGTGAAATAAATGATCGATCAAACGAGTCGGAAAGGTCACACAGCACTTCCGGATGGGCCCCGCAGCGGGCAGGATGAGCAAGTTGGCGGCACTGAGTGCCGCCAATAGGCCCGATGGTCGACCCCGAGTGCACTCTCCTGAGCCAAGTGGGGGATGGTAGAGACAGTCAGGGCACCTCGAAGATGAGGCACTACGTCGGTGAGGGAAGACGTGAGCGACAACTCTGTAGTACTGCGGTACGGCGATGGCGAGTACACCTACCCGGTGATCGACAGCACCGTCGGCGACAAGGGCTTCGACATCGGGAAGCTCCGCGCCCAGACCGGTCTGGTGACGCTGGACAGCGGATACGGCAACACCGCCGCCTACAAATCCGCCATTACCTATCTCGACGGCGAAGCCGGCATCCTGCGGTACCGCGGCTACCCGATCGAGCAGTTGGCCGAGCGCTCCTCCTTCGTCGAGGTCGCCTACCTGCTGATCAACGGTGAGCTGCCGACCGTCGACGAGCTGTCCGCGTTCAAGGACGAGATCACGCAGCACACCCTGCTGCACGAGGACGTCAAGAACTTCTACAAGGGCTTCCCGCGCGACGCCCACCCGATGGCCATGCTGTCGTCGGTGGTCTCCGCGCTGTCGACGTTCTACCAGGACAGCCACAACCCGTTCGACGAGCGCCAGCGCAACCTCTCCACGATCCGGCTGCTCGCCAAGCTCCCGACGATCGCGGCCTACGCGTACAAGAAGTCGATCGGCCACCCGTTCGTCTACCCGCGCAACGACCTGGGCTACGTCGAGAACTTCCTGCGCATGACCTTCTCGGTCCCGGCGCAGGAGTACGAGCTGGACCCGACCGTCGTCGCGGCGCTCGACAAGCTGCTGATCCTGCACGCGGACCACGAGCAGAACTGCTCGACCTCCACCGTCCGCCTGGTCGGCTCCTCGCAGGCGAACATGTTCGCCTCGATCTCCGCCGGCATCAACGCCCTGTGGGGCCCGCTGCACGGCGGCGCCAACCAGTCGGTGCTGGAGATGCTGGAGGGCATCCGCGACGCGGGCGGCGACGTCGACTCCTTCATCCGCAAGGTGAAGAACAAGGAGGACGGCGTCCGCCTGATGGGCTTCGGCCACCGGGTCTACAAGAACTTCGACCCGCGCGCCAAGATCATCAAGGCCGCCGCGCACGACGTCCTCTCCGCCCTCGGCAAGTCCGACGAGCTGCTGGACATCGCCCTGAAGCTGGAGGAGCACGCGCTCTCCGACGACTACTTCGTCTCGCGCAGCCTCTACCCGAACGTCGACTTCTACACCGGCCTGATCTACCGGGCCATGGGCTTCCCGACCGAGATGTTCACGGTCCTGTTCGCCCTCGGCCGCCTGCCGGGCTGGATCGCCCAGTGGCACGAGATGATCAAGGAGCCGGGTTCCCGCATCGGCCGCCCCCGTCAGATCTACACGGGCGTCGTCGAGCGCGACTTCGTGCCCGTCGAGGAGCGCTGACACCCGCCGGCGGCGGTGCCGTGCGCCCAAGAGTTCGTCGCTGAGGGGCGCGGGCGGCTGCGGACAGTCCTACGGCTGGTCGCGCAGTTCCCCGCGCCCCTTGGGCGCGTTGCGTGAACGCAAGGAAGAAGGCGCCCCGGCGCCGGTCCCCCCACGGGCCGACGACCAGGGCGCCTTCCCATGTCCCGGTGCGGATTCCCCCCACGGGATCCGGCCGGGCGTCTGTGAGGACAGCGCCTGAATCGCTGTTGTCGTGCTCGTCGTTGTCGTGCTCGTTCGTACTGGTTCGTGCTCGTCGTGCAGTCTGCCGGGACAGCGCACGCCCGGGAGGGCCGCTCAAAGCTTCCCGGTGTACGTGTCCCGGCAACGCAGCTCTGGGAAAGTCCCCCAAGACATTCCCAGATGCCAGGTCGCGCCCCCCAAGACGCTGCCTGACATCGCCAACTTAGACCTTCGAACCCCTTGGATGGTTACGTTCGCATCACTGTGATCTGCGTCTCTTGCAAATGTCCCTTACGTGCGCAAGAGACCCGTACGTCGCACGGGCCTCCAGCGTAAGGAAGTTGCGCGAGCCTTGTGAAGAGCTTATGTGAGTCGGGTGCCGGACTCCAGAGGCTCAGCCCCACGACCTGCGTGAAATGCGGACCACCACCGGGTCAGCGAAAGGCGCGCAGGCGGAGGCTGTTGGTGACCACGAAGACCGACGAGAAGGCCATCGCCGCCCCCGCGATCATCGGGTTCAGCAGCCCGGCGGCGGCCAGCGGCAGCGCGGCCACGTTGTAGCCGAAGGCCCACACGAGGTTGCCCTTGATGGTGGACAGGGTGCGCCGGGACAGCCGGATCGCGTCGGCCGCCACCCTGAGGTCACCGCGCACCAGCGTCAGGTCGCCCGCCTCGATCGCCGCGTCCGTCCCCGTGCCCATCGCGAGCCCCAGGTCGGCGGTGGCGAGCGCCGCCGCGTCGTTGACGCCGTCGCCGACCATGGCGACCGTACGGCCCTCGGCCCGCAGCCGCTCCACCACCGCGGCCTTCTCCTCGGGCAGCACCCCGGCGATCACCTCGTCGATGCCGACGGCCGCCGCGACCGACTCGGCCACCCGGCGGTTGTCGCCCGTCAGCAGGACCGGCGTCAGGCCCAGCCGGCGCAGCCGGGTCACCGCCTCGGCGCTGGTCTCCTTCACCGCGTCGGCCACGGCGACGACGCCGCGCGCCTCGCCGTCCCAGCCGACGACGACGGCCGTACGGCCCCGCCGCTCGGCCTCGTCGCGGGCGGCCGCGACGTCGGGCGGCAGGGTGTCGTACAGACGCCCCACGGCCACCTCGCGGCCCGCCACACGGGCCCGCACGCCCCGCCCGGGGACGTTCTCGAAGTCCGCCACGCCGGGCAGCGCGCCCAGCCGCTCCTCGGCGCCGGCGGCGACCGCGCGGGCCACGGGGTGCTCGGAGGCGTGCTCCACGGCCCCGGCGAGCCGCAGCAGCTCCTCCTCGTCGGTCCCCTCGGCGGCGTACACCTCGTGCAGGGTCATGCGGCCGGTGGTGACGGTGCCGGTCTTGTCGAGGACCACCGTGTCGACGCGACGGGTGGACTCCAGGACCTCCGGGCACTTGATGAGGATGCCGAGCTGGGCGCCCCGGCCGGTGCCGACCAGCAGCGCGGTCGGCGTGGCGAGCCCCAGCGCGCACGGGCAGGCGATGATCAGGACGGCGACGGACGCGGTGAACGCGGCGACCGTGTCACCGGTGGCACCCAGCCAGCCGCCGAAGGTGGCGACCGCGATCAGCAGGACGACGGGGACGAAGACCCCCGAGACGCGGTCGGCGAGGCGCTGCACCCGGGCCTTGCCGCTCTGCGCGTCCTCCACCAGCTTCGCCATCCGCGCGAGCCGGGTGTCCGCGCCCACCCGGGTCGCCTCCACGACCAGCCGCCCCCCGGCGTTCACCGTGGCACCCGTGACGGCGTCGCCCACGGCCACGTCCACCGGCACCGACTCGCCGGTCAGCATGGAGGTGTCCACGGCCGAGGCGCCCTCGGTCACCGTGCCGTCCGTGGCGATCTTCTCGCCGGGGCGGACGACGAACCGGTCGCCCACCGCGAGCCGGTCCACCGGTATCCGCACCTCGCCCCCGTCGCGCAGGACGGCGACGTCCTTGGCGCCCAGCTCCATCAGCGCGCGCAGCGCGGCCCCGGCACGGCGCTTGGCGCGCGCCTCCAGCCAGCGGCCGAGGAGCAGGAAGGCGGTGACCCCGGCGGCGGCCTCCAGGTAGATCGCGGAGGCGCCGTCGGTGCGGGAGACGGTGAGGTCGAAACCGTGCCGCATGCCCGGCATGCCCGCGTCCCCGAAGAACAGCGCCCACAGCGACCAGCCGAACGCGGCCAGCGTGCCGAGCGAGACCAGCGTGTCCATGGTGGCCGCGCCGTGCCGGACACCCGTCCAGGCGGCGCGGTGGAAGGGCAGGCCGCCCCAGACCACCACGGGCGCGGCCAGGGTGAGCGAGAGCCACTGCCAGTTGTCGAACTGGAGTGCCGGAACCATCGCCAGCAGGACCACGGGGGCGGCGAGCAGCGCCGAGACGGTCAGGCGCCGGCGCAGCGCCGACAGCTCGGGATCGCCGCCGTCGCCGCCGTCTTCCGCCCCGGTGCCGGTCTCGTCGGCGGGCTCGGGCGGCGGCGCCGGTTCCTCGGCCGTGTACCCGGTCTTCACGACGGTGGCGATCAGGTCGGCGACCTCGGTGGTCGCCGGGTAGCTGACCCGGGCCTTCTCCGTCGCGTAGTTCACCGTGGCGGTGACGCCGTCCATGCGGTTGAGCTTCTTCTCGACGCGGGCCGCGCAGGAGGCGCAGGTCATGCCGCCGATCAGCAGCTCGACCTCGGCGAGAGCGGTGCCGGTGCCGCCGCCGGGGTCGGCCGTCGTCGCGGCGGTGCGGGTGTCCGCGGTGGTGCTGGTCATGTCCGGACTCCAGGACGGGGTGGGGGTGCCGGGCTCAGACCCGGCCGACGAGCTCGAAGCCCGCCTCGTCCACGGCGGCGCGCACGGCCGTGTCGTCGAGGGCGGCCCCGGAGACGACGGTGACCTCGCCGGTGGCGGCGACGGCCTGCACGGAGGTGACGCCCGGGATCTCGGAGATCTCGCCGGAGACGGCGCCCTCGCAGTGGCCGCAGCTCATCCCGCTCACCTTGTAGACGGTGGTGACGGAGCCCTGGGTGGTGTCGGTCTGGGCGGTCATGTCGTTACTCCTCGTCGGGGGATGGGCACGGGCGGGTACCCGCGGGTCCGTGCTGGACCACTTACTCCCCACTGTACCCCTAGGGGGTATGGCTCCGGATGAGCCTGCCGTGAGATGTGGGACGGGAGGCGGAAACCCCGCCCCGGCAGTCACGACGGTACGGAAGTGAGGGTGAACGGATGCGCGCGGTCGTCTTCGAGCGCTACGGGGAGCCGGCCGAGGTGCGCGAGGTCGCCGACCCGGAGCCCGCCCCGCACGGCGTCGTGGTCCGCGTCGGGGCCACCGGGCTGTGCCGCAGCGACTGGCACGGGTGGCAGGGCCACGACCCCGACGTCGCACTGCCCCACGTGCCCGGTCACGAACTCGCCGGCGTCGTCGAGGCGGTCGGCGACCGGGTGGCCGGGTGGCGGCCCGGCGACCGGGTGACGGTGCCCTTCGTCTGCGCCTGCGGGAGCTGCGCGGCGTGCGCGGCGGGGGACCAGCAGGTGTGCGAGCGCCAGACCCAGCCGGGCTTCACCCACTGGGGTTCGTTCGCCGAGTACGTCGCGCTCGACCACGCCGACGTCAACCTCGTCGCCGTGCCCGACGGCATGTCGTACGCCACCGCCGCCTCGCTCGGCTGCCGGTTCGCCACCGCCTACCGGGCCGTGGTGCAGCAGGGGCGTGTCGCGGCGGGGGAGTGGGTCGCGGTGCACGGCTGCGGCGGCGTCGGCCTGTCCGCGGTGATGATCGCCGCGGCGTCGGGCGCGCGCGTGGTCGCCGTGGACGTGTCGGCCCGCGCGCTGGAACTGGCGCGCACCTTCGGCGCGGCGGCGTGCGTGGACGCCTCCCGGACACCGGACACGGCGGTGGCCGTCCGCGACCTCACCGGGGGCGGCGCCCACCTCTCGCTGGACGCCCTCGGCTCGCCCGCCACCTGCGCCGCGTCCGTGGCGGGCCTGCGCCGACGGGGCCGGCACGTCCAGGTCGGGCTGCTGCCCTCGGCGGACGGCACCACACCGGTGCCGATGGCCCGCGCGGTCGCCCTGGAGCTGGAACTGCTGGGCAGCCACGGGATGGCCGCGCACACCTACCCGCCGATGCTGGAACTGGTCCGCACCGGGGTCCTCAGGCCCGACCTGCTGGTGACGTCCACCGTCGGGCTGGACGCGGTCCCGGCGGCCCTCGCGGCGATGGGGACGGCGCCCGGCGCGGGGGTGACGGTCATCGAGCCGTGACGGCCGCTCCGGGGTGCCCGCGGTGGACGGCCCACTCGTGGTCGAGGACGGCCATCAGCACCTCGTCCACCCACACCCCGTCGCGCCGCTCCACCTTGCGCCGCACGCCCTCGCGCACGAACCCTGCCTTCTCGTAGACCCGCAGCGCCCGGTGGTTGTGGGCGTAGGCGTCCAACTGGACGCGGTGCAGGCCGAGTTCCGTGAAGCCGTGGCCGACGATCAGCCGGGTCGCCTCAGTGCCGATGCCCCGGCCGCGCCCCCGCGCCCCGATCAGGGTGCGGAAGGTGCAGGAACGGCTCTCCGGCTCCCAGTCGTGCAGCACCACCTCGCCGAGGACCTCGCCGTCGGCCGGGTCGGTGACGGCCAGGTCGAGCCGGTCGGGCTGCGCACCGCGCGAGCCGTACCAGCCGCGCAGCACCTCGGGGGTGAGTTCGCGCGGCGGGGAGCCGGTGAAGCGCCGCACCTCGGGATCGTTGACGATCTCCCACATCGTGTCGGCGTCCGCCTCGGTGAACGGCCGCAGCACGGTTTTGTCACCGGTCAGCACGGGTTTGACGGAGAAGTCCATGGACCGGACTGTGCCCCATGCGGCGGCGGAGCACCGAACGGTTTTCCGGCGGTGCCTACTTGTTCCTGTTGCGCGGCCGGGACGCCACCCAGGCCCGGACCGTGTCCGCGTACCAGTACGGCTTTCCTCCCTCCACGTGGTCGGGCGGGGGCAGCAGCCCGTGCTTGCGGTACGACCGCACGGTGTCCGGCCGGACGTGGATGTGGGCCGCGATGTCCTGGTAGGACCAGAGCCTTCGGTCGGTCACTCGCTGCACCTCCCTGCGCGCGCCGCGGCGGCGGCCGGGGACGGCCGCCGGGGGGAACCGGGCGCTGCGCCGGCGATCACCAAGCCTGTTCCGGGTGAACGACGCGGAGCGCGAGGCGGTCGGGGCCCGTTCCGGGGCGTGACGGAAGGCCCGCGCGCGCGTGACACGTGTGACCCGGAGGGCACTTTTGTGACACGAGTGCCACACAGACGTACGCGGCCGTTCAGGCGCGGCGCGTTGACTGCGGCGGCCGGTGCCCTTCCGCGGTGACGCCACGGACCGCCGCCACCCGGATCAAGTCGTCCGAATGTCCGGACAAAACATTGACAGGCCGCACGCACAGGGCTAGAAACCGGGGTGACGCAAGGGCGCGGGCAAGGAGGGAACGCGATGGCGCACGACCCGACGGCACACGGCCGGGGCGCCGGTTCCCCCACCGAACGCCTCCGGCGCGGGAAGGCGGCCTCGCCCTGGCAGGAGCGAGGCACGAGCGCCAACTCCCCGCTCGCACCGGCTCCGCGCCGGAGGTTCCCGCGTCGCGCGCCGGCCGGCGGCGCCCGGGGCGCCCACACTGCCCCACGTGTCTACGCGGACGCCCAAACCGCAGACACAGTGTCGGGCGCGCCCGCCGCCCCCGGCTGCTGGGATGGAGTCGGCGCCGAGACCGCGACCCGCCCGTCGCCGGCCCCGGCCCGTCAGCAGCACGAGCAGCGCGAGCTGCGCCAACGGCACGTCTCGACCCGTCGCCGCCACCCGCGAAGGAGTTCTCGGTCATGACGAACATCGTCAACCACTGGATCGGCGGCAAGACCGCCGAAGGCGCCTCGGGCACCTACGGGCCGGTGACGAACCCGGCGACCGGCGAGGTCACCACCAAGGTGGCCTTCGCCTCCGTCGACGAGGTGGACGCCGCGGTAGCCGCCGCCAAGGAGGCGTACCTGACCTGGGGTCAGTCCTCCCTGGCCCAGCGGACCTCGATCCTCTTCGCGTTCCGGGCGCTGCTGGACGCCCACCGCGACGAGATCGCCGAGCTGATCACCGCCGAGCACGGCAAGGTGCACTCCGACGCCCTCGGCGAGGTCGCGCGCGGCCTGGAGATCGTCGACCTGGCCTGCGGCATCAGCGTGCAGCTCAAGGGCGAGCTGTCCACGCAGGTCGCCACCCGCGTCGACGTGGCCTCGATCCGGCAGCCGCTCGGTGTCGTCGCGGGCATCACGCCGTTCAACTTCCCGGCGATGGTGCCGCTGTGGATGGTCCCCATCGCCATCGCCTGCGGCAACACCTTCGTGCTCAAGCCGAGCGAGAAGGACCCCTCGGCCGCCGTGAAGCTCGCCGAACTCCTCTCCGAGGCCGGTCTGCCGGACGGCGTCTTCAACGTCGTGCACGGTGACAAGGTGGCCGTGGACCGCCTCCTGGAGCACCCGGACGTCCAGGCCGTCTCCTTCGTCGGCTCGACCCCCATCGCCCGCCACATCCACACCACCGCCTCCGCCCACGGCAAGCGCGTGCAGGCCCTCGGCGGCGCCAAGAACCACATGCTGGTGCTGCCCGACGCCGACCTCGACGCGGCGGCGGACGCGGCGGTGAGCGCGGCCTACGGCTCGGCCGGCGAACGCTGCATGGCCGTCTCCGCGGTCGTCGCGGTCGGTGCCGTCGGCGACACGCTGGTCGAGAAGATCCGCGAACGCGCCGAGAAGATCAAGATCGGCCCCGGCACCGACCCGTCCTCCGAGATGGGCCCGCTCATCACCAAGGCGCACCGCGACAAGGTCGCCTCCTACGTCGAGGGCGCCGCCGCCGAGGGCTGCGAGGTCGTCCTGGACGGCACCGGCTACACCGTCGAGGGACACGAGAACGGCCACTGGATCGGCCTGTCCCTGCTGGACCGGGTGCCGACCGGCGCCAAGGCGTACCGGGACGAGATCTTCGGCCCGGTGCTGTGCGTGCTGCGCGCCGAGACCTACGAGGAGGGCGTGGCCCTCATCAACGCCTCGCCGTTCGGCAACGGCACCGCGATCTTCACCCGGGACGGCGGCGCGGCCCGCCGCTTCCAGCTCGAGGTCGAGGCCGGCATGGTCGGCGTGAACGTCCCGATCCCGGTCCCCGTCGGCTACCACTCCTTCGGCGGCTGGAAGGACTCGCTCTTCGGCGACCACCACATCTACGGCAACGACGGCACGCACTTCTACACCCGCGGCAAGGTCGTCACCACCCGCTGGCCCGACCCGGCCGACGCCCCGGCGGGCGTGGACCTGGGCTTCCCGCGCAACCACTGAGGCGGCCCCGAAGGGTGCCTTCGTCCCGGCCGGGACGAAGGCACCCGCGCGCGTACTAGCCCTGCTCCAGCCCGGCGTCCTTCACTTCCTGCGTGAGGTCGCCGACCTGGTCGGCGGGCGGGGCGGCGATGTCCTTCGTGGCACCCCACTTGTCGAAGTCCATGGTGACCTTCATCGCGCCGAAGTCCTGACTCAGGCGCACCGGCAGGTCGTCGGCGCCCACCCAGACCTCCATGGTGATCGAGGCGCCGCCGGAGCCGAGCAGGCTGTCGGCACCCTCGAAGGCGTCCTTGAACCTGCCTAGGTCCTTCTCGTCGATCACCGCGCGGTAGTGCGTCGTCGGCTTGCCGTTGACGGTCTCCTTGCCGAGGTTGTCGACGTCCCCGGCGTACTTGAGACTCTTCATGGCGTCCGCCGGGCTGCCCTCGCCGGCGCCACCGGCCATCGCGGCGGCACCCGACTCGCCGAACACGGCGGACCCGTCGATCTTCATCCACTCCTTGCCCTCGAGCGGGCCGGCGGGCTGGGGGTCGATGTCGTAGTAGTAGGCGCCGTCGACGAACAGGGTGCGTACCGTCGGCGAGTCCGTCAGGTCCTGCAACTGCGCGGCCTCGGCGTCCATCTCGGCGTCGAACGCGTAGCCGTCGCCCCAGGAGTACGTGCCGTCCATGGCGACCGGCTCGCCGGTGCCCAGGTCGGTCGTCGTCCTGACCTCGGCGGAACCCAGCTCCTGGGTGCGGTCGGTGGCCCGGGTGAGGGCCGTCATGACCATGTCCGCCTTGTCCGCGGCCTTGCCGGCCGTCTCGGCCGCCGTCCTCGCGCCCTCCGAGCCGCACGCGGTCGCCGCGACCATAGCCGCCGCCGTGAACCCCACCCAGACCGCGCCGTGCTTCACCTTCATGAGTCCCCCACCCCGTTGCCTTTTTCCTGTGAGCCGTCTGTGCGAAGGACTCTACCGGCCCCCACCGACAGCGTCCGGATACCGGACGGCGGCCGCCGCCGGACCCGTCCGGCCTACCGCGCCCGTGGTACGCGGGGCCGGCCGTGTACGTCCGTGGGAGGGCCGCCGGCCGACCCCCGGGAGGACCCCGCTGTCGGCGGCGGCCCGTACCGTTGACGCATGGATCTTCGACTGCCCCGTGTGCGCGGGCTGCTGCGGGGGCCGCGGCGGATGCTCGCCGCCGCGGCCGCCGTCGTCGTGCTCGCCGGCGCCGGGACGTGGACGGCCGTCGCCGGTGACGACCCGGCCCCGGTGCGGCGCGCCGACCGGACCCTGGCGGTGGGCGACGGCGTCCGTCTGGACACCTCGTACTTCACGGCGGGCTCCGGCGGCCGCCGCCCGGCCGTCCTGCTCGGGCACGGCTTCGGCGGCAGCAAGGAGGACGTCCGGGAGCAGGCGGAGGACCTGGCCAGGGACGGGTACGCGGTCCTGACCTGGTCGGCGCGCGGCTTCGGCGGGTCCACGGGGAAGATCGGGCTGAACGCACCGGACGGCGAGGTCGCCGACGTCTCCCGCCTGATCGACTGGCTCGCCCGGCAGCCCGACGTCCGGCTCGACCGGGACGGCGACCCCCGCGTGGGCGTCGCGGGCGGCTCCTACGGCGGCGCGATCGCGCTTCTCGCGGCCGGGCACGACGCCCGGGTGGACGCCATCGCCCCGGCGGTCACCTACTGGAACCTCGCCGACGCGCTGTTCCCGAACGGCGTCTTCAAGAAGCTGTGGGCCGGCATCTTCGTCAACTCCGGCGGCGGCTGCGACCGGTTCGAGCCCGACCTGTGCCGCATGTACCAGCGGGTCGCCGAGTCCGGCACGCCCGACGCCGAGGCCGCGAAGCTCCTCCAGGAGCGCAGCCCGCAGGCCGTGGGCGACCGCATCAAGGTCCCCACCCTGCTCGTGCAGGGCCAGACCGACTCCCTCTTCCCGCTCGGCCAGGCCGACGCCGCGGCGAAGGCGATCCGGGCCAACGGCGCCCCCGTGGACGTCGACTGGATCGCGGGCGGCCACGACGGCGGCGACCTGGAGACCGACCGCGTCCAGGCCCGCGTCGGCGCCTGGTTCGACCGGTACCTCAAGGACGACGCGGGCGCCGACACCGGCCCGGCCTTCCGCGTCACCCGCACCGGCGGCGTCGACTCCACCGACGGCCGGGCCCAGTTGCGCGGCGCGAGCGCCGACCGCTACCCGGGCCTCGCCGACGGGGAGCGGTCCGTGCCGCTGCGCGGCCGTGAGCAGAGCGTCGACAACCCCGCGGGCGCCAACCCGCCCGCCGTCTCCGCCCTGCCCGGCCTCGGCGGCGCCGGAGGACTCTCCCAGCTCTCCTCCCTCGGCGTCGGGATCTCCCTGGACTTCCCCGGCCAGTACGCCGCGTTCGAGTCCGCCCCCGTGACCGACGGACTGCGCATCACCGGCTCCCCGGCGGCCACCGTCCACGTCCGCTCCACCACCGAGGACGCCGTCCTGTTCGCCAAGGTGTACGACGTCGGCCCCGGCGGCACCACGCCCGTGCTGCCCGCCCAGTTGGTCACCCCCTTGCGCGTCGAGGGCGCCAAGGCGGGCAGGGACGTCACGGTCACCCTCCCGGCGATCGACCACGAGGTGGAGAAGGGTCACCGCCTGCGCCTGGTCCTCGCCTCCACCGACCTCGGCCACGCCTCCCCGGCCGCCCCGGCGACGTACACCGTCTCCCTCAAGGGCGACCTGAAGGTGCCGACCGCCCCCGGCGTGCGGACCGCCGCCGCCCCGCTGCCCGCCTGGGTGTGGTGGCTGCCCCTGGCCGGTGCCGCGGTCGCCCTCGTCCTGCTGTGGACCGGCCGCCGCCGCACCGCCGCCCCCGCGCCCGACCCCGCGCTCGCCGACGTACCCCTCCAGATCACCGGCCTGAGCAAGCGCTACGCCGGGTCCACCGAGCGGTACGCGGTGCGGGAGTTGTCCTTCCGCGTGGAGAAGGGGCAGGTGCTCGGCCTGCTCGGACCCAACGGCGCCGGGAAGACGACCACTCTGCGGATGCTGATGGGGCTCATCGAGCCGGACGACGGCGGAATCAGGGTCTTCGGTCACGCCATCCGTCCCGGCGCCCCGGTGCTGTCCCGGGTCGGCGCCTTCGTCGAGGGCGCGGGCTTCCTGCCGCACCTGTCCGGCCGGGAGAACCTGGAGCTGTACTGGCGGGCGACCGGCCGCCCGCCCGAGGACGCCCACCTCGACGAGGCCCTGGAGATCGCCGGTCTCGGCGACGCGCTCGCCCGCGCGGTGCGCACCTACTCCCAGGGCATGCGCCAGCGCCTGGCGATCGCCCAGGCCATGCTCGGCCTGCCCGACCTGCTCATCCTGGACGAGCCGACCAACGGCCTCGACCCGCCCCAGATCCGCGAGATGCGCGAGGTGATGATCCGCTACGCGGCGGCCGGACGCACCGTGATCGTCTCCAGCCACCTGCTGGCCGAGGTCGAACAGTCCTGCACCCACCTCGTGGTCATGGACCGCGGCCGGCTGGTCCAGGCGGGCCCGGTCGCCGAGATCGTCGGCTCCGGAGACACCCTCCTGGTCGGCACCGCCCGGCCCGTGGACGGACCGCTCGTCGACAAGGTCGCCGCCCTGCCCGGCGTCTCCTCGGCCGTGCACACCGACGACGGGCTCCTGGTCCGCCTCGACCCCGGCGGCACCGCGCCCGCCCTGGTCGCCGAACTGGTCCGCCTGGAGATCCCCGTGGCGTCGGTCGGCCCGCACCGCCGCCTGGAGGACGCCTTCCTCACCCTGATCGGAGGCTCCGCGTGAGCACGCCCACCCAGCCGGCCACGACCGGGCCCGCGCCCGAAGCGGCCTCCGTTCCGGCCACCGAGTCCGCGTACGGCTACCGGGCGGGCCGCACCCTGCCCCTGCGGGTGGAACTGGTGCGCCAGCTCAAGCGGCGCCGGACCCTCGTCATGGGCGCGATCCTCGCCGTCCTGCCGTTCGTCCTCGTCGTGGCCCTCGCGATCGGCGGCGAGCCGGACGGCCGCGGCGACCGCATCACCCTGATGGACACCGCCACCTCCTCCGGCGCCAACTTCGCGGCCGTCAACCTCTTCGTCTCGGCGGGCTTCCTGCTGGTCGTCCCGGTCGCCCTGTTCTGCGGGGACACCGTCGCCTCCGAGGCCAACTGGTCCTCCCTGCGCTACCTGCTCGCCGCGCCGGTGCCGCGCGCCCGGCTGCTCGCGTCCAAGCTGACGGTCGGGCTCGGGCTGAGCCTGGCCGCGATGGTGCTGCTGCCCCTAGTCGCGCTGGCCGTGGGCACCGTCGCCTACGGCTGGGGGCCGCTGGCCGTCCCCACCGGCGGCTCGCTCGCGCCGGGCACGGCCGCGCAGCGTCTGGTGGTGGTCGTGGCGTACATCTTCGTGTCCCAACTGGTCACCGCGGGGCTCGCGTTCTGGCTGTCCACCCGGACCGACGCCCCGCTCGGCGCGGTCGGCGGTGCCGTCGGCCTCACCATCGTGGGCAACGTCCTGGACGCCGTGACGGCGCTGGGCCACTGGCGGGACTTCCTGCCCGCGCACTGGCAGTTCGCCTGTGCCGACGCGGTCCAGCCGACGATGGAGTGGTCGGGCATGCTCCAGGGCACGGCGGTCTCCGTCACCTACGCGCTCGTCCTGTTCGCCCTCGCCTTCCGGGGTTTCGCCCGCAAGGACGTCGTCTCCTAGAACGGCGCGGGCCCCGCCGTCCGTCCGCCGCCGCCCGCCCCGCGGGTGCGTCCGCCCATTGACGTTTCCTTACGCGTGAGTAAGTTTACTCCGAAGTAAGTTCGGTAGGAGTTCACGCGACAGCGCAGCAGTCCGACCGCGACCGGGAGCCGCCATGGGCGTACACAGGGACCTGAAACGGGCGAGAGACCGCGGCGGCCCGGTCTCCCGCGCGAGGACCGAGACCGTCAGGGACGCCCACGGCACCGTCCGCGAGGCCCGCACCGCCGCCCTCGTGCCCCGCCCCGCCGAGGGCAGCACCGCCGACATCCCGTTCACCAACGCCGCCGAGGCCCCCGGCGCGGTGGTCCTGCGCCGGCAGGCGGCCGGAGCCTGGCAGCCCGTCACCGCCGCGGAGTTCGCCCGCGAGGTCACCGCCGTGGCCAAGGGCCTGATCGCCGCCGGACTGGAACCCGGCGGCCGGGTCGCCGTCATGTCCCGCACCCGTTACGAGTGGACGGTCCTGGACTTCGCGATCTGGACGGCCGGCGGCCAGACCGTCCCCGTCTACGCCACCTCCTCCGCCGACCAGGTCGAGTGGATCGTCCGCGACTCAGGCGCCCGGCACGTCGTCACCGAGACCGCCGCCCACACCGCCACCGTCACGTCCGGCACCGTCGGCCACCCCGGACGGCCGCGCGTCTGGGAACTCGACGCCGGCGCGCTCGCCGACCTGACCGCCCTCGGCCGGGGCGTGAGCGACGAGGAGGTCACCAAGCGCCGCACCGCCCTCACCCCCGACTCGGTCGCCACCGTCTGCTACACCTCCGGCACCACCGGCCGCCCCAAGGGCTGCGTCCTCACCCACGCCAACCTGCACGCCGAGGCAGCCAACACGGTCGAACTGCTGCACCCGATCTTCAAGGAGGTCACCGGCCAGACCGCCTCGACCCTCCTCTTCCTGCCCCTCGCCCACATCCTGGGCCGCACCATCCAGATCGCCTGCCTGCTGGCCCGCATCGAGATCGGCCACTTCCCGAGCATCAGGCCCGACGAACTGCGCCCCGCGCTCAAGTCGTTCCGCCCGACCTTCCTGGTCGGCGTGCCGTACCTGTTCGAGAAGATCCACGACACCGGCCGGGCCACCGCCGAGAAGATCGGCCGCGGCGCCTCCTTCGAACGCGCCCACCGCCTCGCCGTCCGCTTCGGCGGCGCCCACCTGGACCGCTTCCTGGGCCGCGGCAAGGGCCCCACCCCCGGCCTGTGGGTCGGCTGGGCCCTGTACGACCTGCTGGTCTACCGCCGGGTGCGCAAGGAACTCGGCGGCCGGACGCGCTACGCCATCAGCGGCGGCTCCCCGCTGGAGCGCGACCTCAACCTCTTCTTCTACGCCGCGGGAATCATGGTCTACGAGGGCTACGGCCTGACCGAGACCACCGCCGCCGCCACCCTCGTCCCGCCGCTGGGCCCCCGCCCCGGCACCGTCGGCCCGCCGGTCCCCGGCACCGCCGTGCGCATCGCGGACGACGGCGAGGTGCTGGTCAAGGGCGGCATCGTCTTCGGCGCCTACCGGGGCAACCCGCAGGCCACCGAGGAGGCCCTCACCGACGGCTGGTTCGCCACCGGCGACCTCGGCTCCCTGGACGCCGACGGCTACCTCACCATCACCGGCCGCAAGAAGGACCTCCTGGTCACCTCGGGCGGCAAGAACGTCTCCCCGGCCGTCCTGGAAGACCGCCTGCGCAGCCGGCCCCCCGTCGCCCAGTGCCTGGTCGTCGGCGACAACCGGCCCTTCGTCGCCGCGCTGGTCACCCTGGACCCGGACGCCGTCGCCCACTGGCTGGCGGTGCGCGGGCTCCCCGCCGGCACCCCGCTGTCCGAGCTGGCGCACGACGAGCGGATGCGCGCCGACGTCCAGAAGGCCGTCGACCACGCCAACGCGGCCGTCTCCCGGGCCGAGTCGATCCGCACCTTCCGGATCGTCGAGGGCGAGTTCACCGAGGAGAACGGGCTGCTGACCCCGTCCCTGAAGGTCAAGCGGCACGCGGCGGTCGCGGCGTACGCGGACGAGATCGAGGCGCTGTACGCGGCGCCGAAACGCTGAGCCCCGCCCCGCGCGGGACATGGGAAAGGGGCGGGCCGCCGGCGTACCCGGCGTCCCGCCCCTCGGGGGTCGCTGTCAGCGCCCGCCGGCCTCGCCGTTGGAGGAGAGGATCGAGACGTCCTCCAGCAGGTGGGCCAGCGCACCGTCGCGCTTGGCCTGCGTGGAGTTCTCGGTGCACTGCTGGTTCAGGTCGTCCGACAGGATCGGGATGTCCTGGACCGGCACCAGACCGATGACGCTGACCGGGATGTCGCTGACCGCGATGCACGGCTTGTTGAACGAGCCCTGGATGAGCGCCATCTGCGGGCTCATGTTGCCCGTGGTCATCGAGTTGCCGAAGTACTGCGAGGCGCCGTTCCCGTTGGCGGAGACGGGCCCGCTGTCGTCGCCGATCGCCATCGCCTGCGGGGCCGCGGCAGCGGAGACGCCCATGACGGAGGCGGCGATCGCCGCGTAGGCGGCTACCTTCTTGATCACTGGCCAGTCCTTTCTGAGGAAACCCCGTCCACCGGAGCGCACTGGTCAACTCCGTGGGTCCGTCCGGGTTTCTCCCGTTCACTCCGACGGCGGACAGCGGGAAGTGTGTACGGGTTCACGCCCGCCCCCGGAAATCCCGGCGATTTTTGGGCCGATTTTGAGATCCGGTGAGGGCCAACCGGGTGAACGCCCGCAACCAATCATGGCGCACCGGGTTGATGAGGCCGTAGGACAGTGCGTCGCTACGACGAAAGGAACGCGAAGTGCTCAAGAAGGCAATGGTCGCCGCGGCGGCTGCCGCTTCTGTGATCGGCATGTCGGCTGCCGCCGCCCCCCAGGCCCTGGCCATCGGGGACGACAACGGCCCGGCCGTGCTCAACGGCAACGGTGCCGAGTCGGAGTTCGGCAACTCGGCGACCAGGGGTGACATGAGCCCGCAGCTTTCGCTGGTCGAGGGCTCGCTGAACAAGCCGTGCCTCGGCGTCGAGGAAGTCAACGCCGCCGTCGTCAACCTCGTCCCGATCCAGGACGTCAACGTCCTGTCGGACGACCTGAACCAGCAGTGCTCGGACAACTCCACGCAGGCCAAGCGGGACGGCGCCCTGTCGCACGTCCTCGAGGACCTGTCGGTGCTGTCGGCGAACGGCGAGGGCCGCTGAACCCAGGCCCTGCCCGGTACGGGCGGCCCGCTGACTTCCGCGCGGGCCGCCCGGCCGTGAACGGGACGGGATTTCGCCGGGGAGCGGATCGACGCGTCGCTCTCCTGGGGGAATGGCCGGGCCGCCGGACGAGGCATCCGGGTGAATTCCGGGGTGTCCCACGTTCATCTGTTTCCCCGGCCGTCAATTCCTCGTTTGCAGGCTGCAGGTCATGGTGCGAGCCGTCAATGCTGTGCTCGCGCGGTTTCGGCCGTCATTCAGGCATGACCGCAGAGAAGGGAAAGTTCATGAAGAAGAGCGCTGCTGTCGTCGCGGGCGCGATCATGGCCCTCGGCATGGCCGCCCCGGCCTTCGCCGACGCCGGTGCCGAGGGTGCCGCCGTAGGCTCCCCGGGCGTGCTGTCCGGCAACGTCGTCCAGGTGCCGGTGAACGTCGGCGCCAACGTGTGCGGCAACTCCATCAACGTCGTTGGTCTGCTGAACCCCGCGTTCGGCAATGCGTGTGTGAACCGCTGACGCAGTTCCGCACCGACCGGCTGCGTCACGGCCGGCCCTGGCCAACTCGTTTGGTTCGGGGCCGGTCTTTTCCCTTTCTGCAGCCCGTCCTCCGGATCGCGCCGGATCGTTCTCCGGCGAACTCTCATCTCTCATCTCTCCAAGCAGGAAGACAACCAGAGTGCGACAGACCCTGAGCAGGGGGATGGTCGCGGCGGCAGCCGCGACGGGCATCCTTTCCCTGTGCGGCAGCCCCGCCCTTGCCGACTCGCATGCGGACGGAGCCGCCACGAACTCGCCGGGCGCCGTGTCCGGCAACGCCCTCCAGGCCCCCGTCGACGTGCCGGTGAACCTCTGCGGCAACAGCGTCGACGTGATCGCCGCGCTGAACCCCGCCTTCGGCAACGCGTGCGAGAACGCCTCCGACGAACAGACCGACGGCCACGCCAGCGGCTACGGGAACGACGGCGGCGGCTACGGCGAGGACACGTCGTCCCCGGGCTCGTCCTCGGCGTCCGGCTCCCACGCGGAGGGCACGACCGAGGGCTCGCCCGGCGTCGGCTCCGGCAACAGCGCGCAGATCCCGGTCGACGTACCGGTCAACCTCTGCGGCAACAGCGTCGACCTGATCGCCGCGCTGAACCCGGTGTTCGGCAACAAGTGCGAGAACGAGGCGCAGGAGCCCCCCGGCTACGGCGAGGAGGAGCCTCCGCCCCCCACCACGCCCCCCGGCTACGGCGAGGAGGAGCCCCCGCCGCCCACCCACGAGG
>NZ_JOGV01000059.1:0-36337 GCF_000721365.1 Streptomyces sp. NRRL F-5650
CCGCTGCGCCCACCCGTGCCGCCCCAGCGGCACGACTGCCCGCAGCTAGGGGGCGACGGCCGGCAGTCGCGTACGGCGCGAAGGGGTCGTGTCGGGGGGGGTCCGCCCGCAGCGGTTGGCGCGTCCGCGCCGGGGAAGATTTGTGGCCGACCGATTCCGCGCCGTTCCGAGGACGGACACCCCCCGGCGCGGCCCCGACCCACAACGCACCCCACCGCGCTACGCGCACCCCCACCAAATCCGCACAGGCGCCGCAGGCACCCCGCACCCCCACCGAACCCGCACAGGCGCCGCAGGCATCCCGCAACCCCGTCAAAGCCAGCCCGCGAACTCCAGCAACAGCTCCGCGTCCTGCTCCCGCCCCACCCGCCGGGCCCGCACCCCCGACTCCACCGCCCGGAACAGCGTCCAGCCACGCAGCCGTTCCTGATCGACCTCCAGCGACTCCGCGAGGCGCTTGATCCGCCGCCGAGTCGTCGACGCCCCCGACGGCTGCGCGATCAGGTCCTCCACCCGGTCCCGCACCAGCCGCGCCAGATCGAACGCGCTCTCCCCGACCACCGGATCGGGCCCCACCGCCAGCCACGGCATCCGATCCCCGGCGAGCACCTTGCTCTGCCGGAACGTCCCGTGCAGCAGCATCCGCTCCGGCGGCTCGGCCAACAGCTCCGCACGCACCGCCAGCGCAGCGTCGACCAGCGGCGCCACCTGGGCGTCGGCAGCCGCCCCCGCCCGCATCGCGTCGGCCTGCCGCCCGGTCCGCTCGGCCACCGTCTCGAAGGCGTGGGAGGCAGGCGGCTCCACCCACAGCCGCCGCAACGTCCCCGCCGCCTCGAGCAACGCCTTCGCCTCCGGCAACGACCGCACCGACACGTCCGGATGCAGTCTCTCCAGCAGCAGCACCCCCGCCGCCCCGGCCCCTTCCTCGCGCACCTGCACGGCACCCAGCCCACCCCAGTGCACGAGCGCGGCCCGCTCACTCTCCGGACGCGCCCGCCCCGGGGCGAGCTTCAGCACCGCGGGGGAGCCCTCGGTCGTCCGCACCAGCACCACCAGGCTGCTGCGCCCGCCGGGCACCTGCACCCGCTCCACGGTCAGCCCCCGCACCGCCACGGCCCGCTCCACCGCCTCGGGCAGCTTCGCCAACCAGTCGTCACCGTCCGGTGCCGTCTCGCCGAGCGCCCTGACCAAACGCCGCGGCGGTTCGAAAGCCATGCGCGAGCCGTTCCCTTCCCGTACGGAATGCCGTACGCGTTACGCAGTAGGTGAAGCCGTCGCCGTGTCGGCGGCACCGGAAGCGGCCCCCCGTCCGGAGGGCGTGCCGGCCCGCTCGGCGAGCCCAGGGAAGGCTACGCTCCCGCCCCGCCAGCGCGCCGCACGGACCGCGGCCTCACGCAGCGCACCGGCCGCCGTGGACCGCCCGGCACCCTCGGCCGCCCGCACCAGGTCGGAGTAGACCCCGGCCACCCGGTCCTCCAACTCGGCCGCCAGCCGCACGGCCGCCGCCGAGTCCGGCACCGAGAAGGGGAGCGCGTACCCCGCCGCCGCGGCGACCGGCTCACCGCCCAGTCCCCGCACCTCGCGTGCCAGCGCGTCCCGCCGGGCCCGGTGCGCGTCGTACGCCGCCCGCGCCTCGGTGCGCCGGTCGTCGCCGATCCGCCCGCCGACGACGCCGTAGCCGTACACCGCCGCGTGCTCCGCCGCAAGGGCCGCCTGGAGGGCGTCCAGCCGCCCGTTCTCCGCCTTGCTCACCCGTCACCCTCCGTCAGCAGAAACACGTGCGCCGCGCCGGCCGCGGCGACCGATGCCAGCAGCCGGGCCGACTCGCCCGGCACGTCGAGCAGTGCCCCGGCCCGCCGGTCGGCCAGCTTCCGCTCGGCGTCGGCGAGCAGGGCCAGAGCCCCCTTCTCGTCCGCCGGCACCGCGGCGGAGTCACGGGCAGCGGGCCCGGCGGCACGCGCGGAGGCCGACGGCGCACCGGAAGGCGATCCCGAGGGCGCGGCCGAGGACGACGCGGCCCGCCCGCCACCGAACACCTCCGCGTGCCGTACGACTTCCTCCCGCAGCGGCGCCAGCCGTGCCGCCAGCCCGGGATGGGCCGCGATCACCGCCGCGTACCGTTCGGCCAGCACCTCGCTGTCCCGGGCCGCACGCGCGCGTACCCGGTCGGCGGCCGACGGACCGTTGCCGGGGCCGTCGGAGTCCGGCCCGCCGGTGCAGCCGACGAGCAGGGCGGCCCCGGCCCCGGCGGCCGACGCGAGCAGGCTCCTTCTGCGCGGCCCGCGGGGCGGGTACGGCGATGCGGAAAGCGACACGGCAGACGTCCTCGACAGGCTCGTACGGGAAGCGGCGGCAGAACGACGGGCGACGACGGAAGATCCGCAGTGCGGCCTGGTGGCCTGCGGCCCGCCCGTGATCACGGTACCCGTGCCCCGCCCGAGCACCACTCACCGGCGCCACGCGCGCACCCCCGCTCCATAAGCCCTGCTTCCCCCGAACCCCGCCGCACCGGGGTGGACGGCAACACCCCCGGCGACCGGATACCCTTTGACCAGACACGCGCACCGTCCCACAACAGCACACGCGGCCGAGGAGTCACCCGGATGAGCACCACCCAGAGCGAGAGGCTGCGAGAGCTGCTGGAGCCGCTCGTCGCCTCCCAGGGACTGGACCTCGAAGAGCTCGCGGTCGACTCGGTCGGCCGCAGGCGTGTGCTGCGCGTGGTCGTCGACTCCGACACCGGAGCGGACCTGGACCGGATCGCCGATGTGAGCCGCGCGCTCTCGGCGAAGCTCGACGAGAGCGACGCGATGGGCGAGGGGGAGTACACCCTGGAGGTCGGCACCCCCGGCGCGGAGCGCGCGCTCACCCAGCACCGCCACTACGTGCGCGCCACCGACCGCCTGGTCCGCTTCCAGCTCCACGAGGGCGGCGAGCTGGTCGCCCGGATCCTCGCCGTGGACGAGGAGGGGCTCGACCTCGAGGTACCGGGCGTCAAGGGCCGCAAGGCCACCACCCGCAGGCTGTCCTTCGGCGACATCGACAAGGCACGCGTCCAGGTCGAGTTCAACCGCAAGGACGACAGCACGGCGGACACCAAGAACAACACCAAGAACAACAACAAGAACAACAACACGAAAGAGGAGGAGGCGTAGCCGTGGACATCGACATGAGCGCCCTGCGGGGCTTGGTACGGGAGAAGGAGATCTCCTTCGACCTGCTGGTCGAAGCGATCGAGTCGGCCCTCCTCATCGCCTACCACCGCACCGAGGGAAGCCGCCGGCACGCGCGCGTGGAGCTCGACCGGAACACCGGACACGTGACCGTGTGGGCGAAGGAGGACCCCGACGACCTCGAGGAGGGCCAGGCGGCCCGCGAGTTCGACGACACCCCCTCCGACTTCGGCCGCATCGCCGCCACCACCGCCAAGCAGGTCATCCTGCAGCGGCTGCGCGACGCCGAGGACGACGCGACGCTCGGCGAGTACGCCGGCCGTGAGGGCGACATCGTCACGGGCGTGGTCCAACAGGGCCGCGACCCGAAGAACGTGCTGGTCGACATCGGCAAGCTGGAGGCCATCCTGCCGGTGCAGGAGCAGGTGCCGGGCGAGGAGTACCCCCACGGGACGCGCCTGCGCTCCTACGTCGTCCGTGTGGCCAAGGGCGTGCGCGGCCCGTCCGTGACGCTTTCGCGCACGCACCCCAACCTGGTGAAGAAGCTCTTCGCCCTGGAGGTGCCGGAGATCGCCGACGGCTCCGTCGAGATCTCCGCGATCGCCCGCGAGGCCGGCCACCGCACCAAGATCGCCGTACGTTCCACCCGCTCCGGCCTGAACGCCAAGGGCGCCTGCATCGGCCCCATGGGCGGCCGGGTGCGCAACGTCATGGGCGAGCTGAACGGCGAGAAGATCGACATCGTCGACTGGTCGGACGACCCGGCCGAGATGGTGGCGAACGCGCTCTCCCCGGCCCGCGTCTCCAAGGTGGAGGTCGTGGACCTGGCGGCCCGTTCCGCGCGCGTGATCGTGCCCGACTACCAGCTTTCCCTGGCCATCGGCAAGGAAGGCCAGAACGCCCGCCTCGCGGCCCGGCTGACGGGCTGGCGGATCGACATCCGCCCGGACACCGAGCAGCCCGACGACCAGCCGGCGGAGTAGGCGCGGGGGCAGACCCCGGAGCAGCCGCGGGAATAGATCCAAGCCGCACGCCGCTGACATCACGACAGCTTTGCGTGCGGCACGTGTTCGATTCTTGCCCCGGAGGGGTGAGGTCGGTCCGGGGAGGTAGACTTAGAAGTGTCTGGCCGGACACGTACCCGAGCATGCCCCGAGCGCACCTGCGTGGGGTGCCGGGAGCGAGCGGTCAAGAGCGAGCTGCTGCGCACCGTCGCGGTCGAGGGTCAATGCGCCCCCGATCCACGCGGTACGCTGCCCGGCCGGGGTGCGTACGTCCACCCCGTGCCGGTCTGTGTCGACCAGGCAGTGCGCCGCAAGGCGTTCCCGCGGGCGCTCCGCGTCCCGGGTCCGCTCGACGTAAAGGCGTTGCGCCACTACGTCGAGCAGGCACAAGGTTGCGACAGGGCTGCCGACGGCAGCATGTGAGCAACGTGGTAAGGAAGACGGTGCCGCGCGGAACCCCGCGCGGCCTGGTACCTCGCGAGTCGAAAGCAGGTCGAGATTGCGATGAGCACTCGATGAGTACGCGATGAGTACGCCCATGAACTAGCGACGGTCCGGACGCAACCCGGACCTCAGAGGAGCGAAGTGGCTAAGGTCCGGGTCTACGAACTCGCCAAGGAGTTCGGTGTCGAGAGCAAGGTCGTCATGGCCAAGCTCCAGGAACTCGGTGAATTCGTCCGTTCGGCGTCTTCGACGATCGAAGCGCCCGTAGTACGCAAGCTGACAGACGCCTTCCAGCAGGGTGGCGGCAACGGCCGGGCAGCCGGTCGTCCCGCGGCCCCGAAGAAGGCTGCCCCCAGGCCGTCGGCGCCCTCCCCGGCGCAGGCGGCCCGTCCGGCTGCGCCCCGTCCGGGTCCGGCGGCTCCCAAGCCCCCGGCCGCCCAGCAGCCCGCGGCGCCGTCCGCCCCGACGCCGGGCCCGCGCCCGACGCCGGGTCCCAAGCCCGCGCCCGCGCCGCGTCCGGCCCCGGCCGCGCCGGAGTTCACCGCTCCGCCGGCGGCCCCGGCCGCTTCGTCCCCGGCTCCGGCCGGCCCGAAGCCCGGTGGTGCGCGTCCCGGCGCTCCCAAGCCCGGCGGCGCCCGTCCGTCCGGTCCGGGTCAGGACCGCGGTCAGCAGGGCGGCCAGGGCCGTCCCGGCGGCCAGCGTCCCGCCGCCCCGGGCCAGCGCCCCGGCGGCCGTCCCGGCGGTCCGCGTCCGGGCAACAACCCCTTCACCTCCGGCGGCAACGCCGGCATGGCGCGCCCGCAGGCGCCCCGTCCGCAGGGCGGTCCCCGTCCGGGCGGCCCCGGCGCCCCCGGCGGCGGTCCGCGTCCGCAGGGCCCCGGCGGCCAGGGCGGCGGTCCCCGTCCCCAGGCTCCGGGCGGCAACCGCCCGACGCCGGGCTCGATGCCGCGCCCGCAGGGCGGCCAGGGCGGTCCCCGTCCCGGCGGCCCGCGTCCGAACCCCGGCATGATGCCGCAGCGTCCGGCTGCCGGCCCGCGTCCCGGCCCCGGTGGCGGCGGTCGCGGTCCCGGTGGGGCCGGTCGTCCCGGCGGCGGCGGTCGTCCGGGCGGCGGCGGCTTCGCCGGCCGTCCCGGTGGCGGCGGCGGTCGTCCCGGTGGTGGCGGCGGCGGTTTCGCCGGCCGTCCCGGCGGTGGCTTCGGCGGCGGCGGTGGCCGTCCCGGCTTCGGCGGCCGTCCCGGCGGTCCCGGTGGCCGCGGTGGCACGCAGGGCGCCTTCGGCCGTCCCGGCGGTCCCGCGCGTCGCGGTCGCAAGTCGAAGCGGCAGAGGCGCCAGGAGTACGAGGCCATGCAGGCCCCGTCGGTCGGCGGCGTGATGCTGCCTCGCGGCAACGGCGAGACCATTCGCCTGTCGCGCGGTGCGTCGCTCACCGACTTCGCGGAGAAGATCAACGCCAACCCGGCGTCGCTCGTCGCGGTCATGATGAACCTCGGCGAGATGGTCACCGCGACCCAGTCCGTCTCCGACGAGACGCTCCAGCTCCTCGCCGACGAGATGAACTACACGGTTCAGATCGTCAGCCCGGAGGAGGAGGACCGCGAGCTGCTCGAGTCCTTCGACCTGGAGTTCGGCGAGGACGAGGGCTCCGAGGAGGACCTGGTCGTCCGTCCGCCGGTGGTCACCGTCATGGGTCACGTCGACCACGGAAAGACCCGACTGCTCGACGCCATCCGCAAGACGAACGTCATCGCGGGCGAGGCCGGCGGCATCACCCAGCACATCGGTGCCTACCAGGTGGCGACCGAGGTCAACGACGAAGAGCGCAAGATCACCTTCATCGACACCCCGGGTCACGAGGCGTTCACCGCCATGCGTGCCCGTGGTGCCCGGTCGACCGACATCGCGATCCTGGTCGTCGCGGCCAACGACGGCGTCATGCCGCAGACGGTCGAGGCGCTCAACCACGCCAAGGCGGCCGAGGTCCCGATCGTCGTCGCGGTCAACAAGATCGACGTCGAGGGCGCCGACCCGACCAAGGTGCGCGGTCAGCTGACCGAGTACGGCCTGGTGGCCGAGGAGTACGGCGGCGACACCATGTTCGTCGACATCTCCGCCAAGCAGGGTCTGCACATCGACTCCCTGCTGGAGGCCGTGGTCCTCACCGCGGACGCCTCGCTCGACCTGCGGGCCAACCCGAACCAGGACGCGCAGGGCATCTCCATCGAGTCCCGTCTCGACCGCGGCCGCGGTGCCGTCGCGACGGTCCTCGTGCAGCGGGGCACCCTGCGGGTCGGCGACACGATGGTGGTGGGCGACGCCTACGGCCGCGTCCGCGCCATGCTCGACGACAACGGCAACAACGTCGCCGAGGCGGGCCCGTCCACGCCGGTCCAGGTGCTGGGTCTGACCAATGTGCCGGGCGCCGGTGACAACTTCATCGTGGTCGAGGAGGACCGTACGGCCCGCCAGATCGCGGAGAAGCGCGCCGCCCGCGAGCGCAACGCCGCGTTCGCCAAGCGCACGCGCCGCGTGTCGCTGGAGGACCTGGACAAGGTGCTCAAGGCCGGCGAGGTCCAGCAGCTCAACCTCATCATCAAGGGTGACGCTTCTGGTTCCGTCGAGGCCCTCGAGTCCTCCCTGCTCCAGCTTGACGTCGGCGAAGAGGTCGACATCCGCGTCCTGCACCGCGGTGTCGGTGCGGTCACGGAGTCCGACATCGACCTGGCGATGGGCTCCGACGCCATCGTGATCGGCTTCAACGTGCGCGCCGCCGGGCGTGCCGCGCAGATGGCCGAGCGCGAGGGTGTGGACGTCCGGTACTACTCGGTCATCTACCAGGCGATCGAGGAGATCGAGGCGGCCCTCAAGGGCATGCTCAAGCCGGAGTACGAAGAGGTCGAGCTGGGCACGGCGGAGATCCGCGAGGTCTTCCGCTCCTCCAAGCTGGGCAACATCGCGGGTGTTCTCATCCGCTCCGGCGAGGTCAAGCGCAACACCAAGGCGCGCCTCCTGCGCGATGGCAAGGTCATCGCGGAGAACCTCAACATCGAGGGTCTGCGTCGCTTCAAGGACGACGTCACCGAGATCCGCGAAGGCTTCGAGGGCGGTATCAACCTCGGAAACTTCAACGACATCAAGGTCGACGACGTCATCGCGACGTACGAGATGCGCGAGAAGCCGCGGGTGTAAGCACCGCGACTTCCGGGAGTGACCGGTCCGGGGCCGGTCGGCGGAGCACAATATCCGTCGATCGGCCCCGGCCGTTCGTTGTACGGTTCAGATGATCCCGCCCGTTCGCGGCGGGGCCATCGATCCCGGACCGGCGGGTGAACCGGTTGCACATGTATGTGGGGACGCTGTCCTTCGACCTCCTCCTCGGCGACGTACATTCGCTGAAGGAGAAGCGCTCCGTCGTCCGTCCGATCGTCGCCGAACTCCAGCGGAAGTACGCGGTGAGCGCGGCGGAGGTGGAGCACATGAACCTCCACCGCCGGGCGGTCGTCGGCCTGGCCCTGGTGTCCGGCGACGCGGGCCACCTCAGCGACGTACTCGACCGGTGCGAACGGCTGGTGGCCGGACGCCCCGAGGTGGAACTGCTGTCGGTGCGACGGCGCTTCCACGGCGACGACGACTGACCGGATCGGGCAGAAGGCCGGATCGGGCAAGAGAAGAAAGAACGGGAGACGGACCAGTGGCCGACAACGCGCGGGCGAAAAGGCTGGCGGACCTCATCCGAGAGGTGGTGGCCCAGAAGCTGCAGCGCGGGATCAAGGACCCGCGGCTCGGCTCGCACGTCACCATCACGGACACCCGGGTCACCGGTGACCTTCGGGAGGCGACCGTCTTCTACACGGTCTACGGGGACGACGAGGAGCGCAAGGCCGCCTCGGCGGGCCTGGAGAGCGCCAAGGGCATCCTGCGCTCCGAGGTCGGCAAGGCGGCGGGCGTGAAGTTCACGCCGACCCTGACCTTCGTCATGGACGCCCTGCCGGACACCGCCCGCAACATTGAGGACCTCCTCGACAAGGCGCGGCAGTCCGACGAGAAGGTGCGCGAGGCGTCCGCGGGCGCCACGTACGCGGGGGAGGCGGACCCGTACCGCAAGCCGGGTGAGGACGAGACCGAGGCCGACGAGACGGACGACACCGCTAAATGACCGAGAAGCACACCACGCCCGACGGCCTTGTCATCGTCGACAAGCCGTCGGGCTTCACTTCGCACGACGTCGTCGCCAAGATGCGGGGCATCGCCCGCACCCGGCGCGTCGGGCACGCCGGCACGCTCGACCCGATGGCGACGGGCGTCCTGGTCCTCGGGGTGGAGCGGGCGACCAAGCTCCTCGGGCACCTCGCCCTCACCGAGAAGGAGTACCTGGGCACCATCAGGCTCGGGCAGACGACGCTCACCGACGACGCCGAGGGCGAGATCACGGGGTCGCGGGACGCCTCGAAGGTCACCCGGGAGGCGATCGACGCCGGTGTCGCCAAGCTCAGCGGCGACATCATGCAGGTGCCGTCCAAGGTCAGCGCCATCAAGATCAAGGGTGTCCGCTCCTACAAGCGGGCGCGCGAGGGCGAGGACTTCGAGATCCCCGCCCGCCCCGTCACCGTCTCCTCCTTCGCGGTGTACGACGTCCGGGACGCCGTCGCCGAGGACGGCACCCCGGTGCTCGACCTGGTGGTCTCGGTGACCTGCTCCTCCGGCACCTACATCCGGGCCCTGGCCCGCGACCTGGGCGCCGACCTGGGCGTCGGCGGGCACCTCACGGCGCTGCGCCGCACGCGCGTGGGGCCGTACAAGCTCGAGAGCGCCCGGACGCTGGACCGGCTCCAGCAGGAGCTGACCGTCATGCCCGTCGCGGACGCGGCCGGCGCCGCCTTCCCGCGCTGGGACGTGGACGCCAGGCGGGCCCGGCTGCTCACCAACGGCGTACGGCTGGACATGCCCGAGGAGTACGCGGGCGCCGGGGCCGTGGCCGTCTTCGACCCCGAGGGACGCCTCCTCGCCCTCGTGGAGGAACACCGGGGCAAGGCGAAGAGCCTGGCCGTCTTCGGCTGAGCCCGCCCGGCGTCGGGTCCGCCCGCGGAGCGGCGATCACGGGGACTCACAGATCGCCGCTCCACGGTCCCCCCTCGGTTCCCCCACGACTTGATGTCTATCCAGCCCACCCCTCGTGTTCACCCGTCCGGGCGGGCGCTCGGAGTGAACCGGGGGAGTGGAAGGGGGCGCTTTCGCCAGGAGATCTGTCCCGCTGATCATCGCGCGCCTACGGTCGGACGCACAGCACGGGTGCGGGTGTACGGCGGGGAGGTTCGGCGATGGCGTCGAGGAACCGGTCCCGGGGGGCGACGGGCGGCACGGTGGACGAGCGGCCCGGGAGCCGTTCCGGGCAGGCGCGGGGCGAGCCCACGGTTCTCGGGGCGGACCCGGTGGGGCACGCGTCCGACGCCGCCCTGATCCGCTTCCACGACCTCGCCGGCCGCCCCCGCGGCACGGGGTTCGTCGCCGACCACCACGGCACCGTGCTCACCAGCCACGAGGCCGTCGACGGCCTGTCCCGGCTCGTCCTGAGCACCGCCGGGGACCGCCGCCGCGTCGTGGCCGCCGCCGACGTGACGCCGCTGCCCGACCTGGGCCTGGCGCTCGTCCGCGCCGGGGGCCTCGGCGTCGACCCGCTGCCCCTCACCACACGGGCCCGCGTCGAGGCCGGGACCTACGTCCGCATCGCCGCCGGCGGCTGGCGCGAGGCCCGGGTCCTGGGCACCACCGACGTCACCTACGCGGCCACCGACCGCTTCCACCTCCTCGGCGACGCCCTGGAACTCGCCGTCGGCACGTCCGGGCGGGACGCCCTGCGGCTGGGCGGCGGCGCGGCCGGCGGTCCGGTCCTGGACGTGACGACCGGCGCCGTCCTCGGCGTCCTCGGCACCGCCCTCAGCTCCGGCCACAGCGACGTCGGCTTCGCCGTGCCGCTGCACCGCGCGGCCACGGGCCCGCTGGCCGGCCTGCTCGCGGAGAACGCGGCGACGGTCCCGGCGTACGGCGCCGACCTCAACCTGGCCGGTGTGCTCGCCCTCACGGCGACATCGGTCACGGAGGGGAACCCCGCCGCCGGTCCGGGCGGTGCGTCCGGCGCCGTCGAACCGGTCGAACGCGCGGCGACGGTCCGCGAGTTCGCCGCCTTCGCCGCGAGCCCCGCCCGCGTACTCGGCCTGGTCGGCGCGCCGGGCAGCGGCCGTACGACCGAGCTGGCGGCCCTCGCCGCCCGCCGCTCCGCGGGCGTGGGGGCGGCGCCCACGCTGTGGCTGCGCGGGGCCGACCTGCACGACGACGACATGTCGCTGGCCGACGCGGCCCGCCGGACGCTGGCCAGGGCGGCCCGCATCGTGGCCGCCTCGGACCCCGCCCGACCCGACGGCCTCGGCGACGTGGCGCCGGAACGCCTCGCCCACCTGGCCCGCACCTCCGGCCGGCCCCTCCTGGTCCTCCTCGACGGCCCCGAGGAGATGCCGTCCGTGCTGGCCCACCGCCTCCCCGAGTGGACCGAGGGCACGGCCACGTGGCTCCGGGAGACCGGAGCCCGGCTGGTGGTGGCCTGCCGCGCGGAGTACTGGGAGCACGCGGGCGCGGAGTTCCCCAGGGAGCTGCTGTACGGCCCGGACGCCGCGACGCGGGGGCCGGTGCGGGCCGCCGCCGCTGTGGGCGGTCGTGCGGCGGGGGCCGCCCGCGAGGGGCGGCCACCGTGGGCGGCGGGAAGCGTGCCGGGTTCCGGGGGTCCGGTTCCGGGGGCGGAGTGGCCGGCCGGGGAGGTGTCGGGCGTCCGGGGGACTCTGCCTGGGGCGGCCCGGGGCGTGGGCGGGGCGGTGGGGGACGGGACGGGTGGTGGAGCGTCGGTCCCCGGGGTGAGCGGCCGGGAGGCGCATCCGCCGCGTGCCGGCGGCGGGGCGGGAGCGGAGCCGGTGCCCGGCACGTCCGCCGGACTCCCGCCCTGCGTCCGCCTGCGCGACCTCCGCGGCGACGAGGCCCGCGAGGCACGCGCACGGTACGGCGTACCGGACGGCGTCCTGGCCGAACCCGACGCCGGGCACCCCCTCACCCTCCGCCTGCTCGCGGAGGTCCGCGCCGCCCTCCCCGGGGACCCGGCCCCGGTGCCCGTCACCCGGGACGAGGTCTTCGCGGCGTACCTGGACCTGATGTGCCTGCGCGTCGCCACCCGCCTGGCCGGGGAGAACGGCCTGCACGGCACGCCCGTGCGACGGCTCGCGGCGAAGGTCTCCGGGCAGGTCCACGAGGCGGCGCGGCGCAGCCTCGGTCCCGGACAGGGCGGACTGGACCGGGACACCTTCGAGGCGCTGTTCCCGTGGGGTCCGGCCCCGGCCCGGCTGGGCGGCGGCACCGGCTGGGCGCCGGCCGTGCTCGCCGAGGGCCTCTTCGTCCCCGCGGGCCGCGGCTACCGCTTCGCCCACGAGGAGCTGGCCGACTGGATCCAGGGAACCCACCTCGACCTGGACGAGGCCCTGCGTGCCCTCGTCCACCGCCGCGACACCCCGCACGGCACCCGCACCCTCCCGGTCCCGCACCACCGCATCGGCTCCGTCGTCGAGGCGCTCCTGCTCCTCGCCCGTCAGCACGGAGTCCCCCAACTCTCCCTGACGCTCGAGGAGCTGGTGCACGCCCTCGACCTCGACCCGCACTCCTGGTGGGCCGCACGGCTGCTCGCCGATGTGCTCACCCGCCTGCCCGACGCGACGCCGTACACGGAGGTACTGCGGCTCCTGGCCGACACCCTCGCCGAACGGCGGGGGGAGGCGCCCCAGGTCTTCGGGCCCGGGTTCTGGACGGCGGTGCGCGTGCCGGAGACCATCCGCCTGGACCTGCTGCGCCGCCTGGTCCTCGCCGACGGCCCCCCGCACGAGCCGGGGCCGCGCCACCTCGACACCGTGGCCGGTCTGCTCACCGCGGACCCCGCGGCCGTACAACCGCTGCTCGTGCGGTGGTTCGACGACGAGCGGCCGCTGCCCGCCACCCCGCACGCCACCGTCGCGACGGCCGCGCAGGCGCTGCTGCACACCCACCGCCACCGCGGCCTGGACGGTCTCACCGAAGTCCTCGTCGACAGCGCGCACCGGCGCGCCGACGAACTGCTCGCCGTCCTCGCCGAGGAGGAACCGTCGGCGCTGTGCCGCGCGGTGGAGCGGTGGGCGCGCGACGAGCGCCCGGCACGGCAGGCCGCGGCGGTCACCCACGGCCTGCGCACCGCCCCGCACGCACGCACCGCCGCCGACCGCACCCTGCTCCGCCACGCCGCGCTGGTCCTGCTCGCCGGCCCCTCCGGCAGCCCACTGCGGGGCGGCGCGCTCGCCCTGCTCGTCCAGGACCCGGGCTGCCGCGACCGCCACCTGCCCAGAGCCCTCGACCACTTCGCCGCCTGCGACCCCCACCTCCCGCCGAGCGCGGTGGCCACCGCCCTGCCGACCCACCCCGAACCCGTCCTGGAGGCCTTCCGGGCCCGCCTGCTCGGCCCGGACGCCGGAGAGGCGCTGCGCAGCCTCGCCGACGCCACCACGCCCGCGCTGGCGCACCCGGTGGCCGACCTCGTGGGGCGGGCCGTGCGGGAGCGCCCCGAGACCGCCGGGCACCTGGCCGCCTACGTCGACCGGCGCCTCGACCGGGACCCCGCGCCCCACGCCGTGCTCCTCCCGCTGGTCACCCGCCTCCTGGACGCCGGTCCCGAGCCGGCGCGGGCCGCGCTCGCCGCCGTCCTCGCCACCGACGGGAGCACGGCCGGTGCCCCGCAGCGCCGCGCACTGCGGGAGCACCTGTTCGCCCACGAGCACGAGCCCGCCGTCCTGGACGCCCTGCTGCACGCCGCCGCCCGGTGCGCCGGGGACGAACTGCGGGCCCTCGTCCACCGGACCGGGCTGCTCCTCGTACGCACCTCCGACGGCGCCACCCGCTTCGACCGCGGACTGGTCGACCTGGCCCGCCACCTCCCGGGCTTCGCCACCCGTCTGACCGGCTGGCTCGCCGACGCGCCCGAGGACTGGGCCGCCCTGGTGGGCCCGAGCACCCGCCGCACGATCGAGCAGTTGGCGGGCGTCCGCGTCCCCGCCTGACCCGGCCGCGCGCGGCGCCGGGTGCACCCGGTCACAGCGCCGATGCCGATGAGGGCCGGAGCCGGAGGGCATGGCACCCTTAGACCTGCGTAAGGGTCACCACGGAAACCATGGAAACCACGGAAGCACCGAGGAGCGGACACAGTGCAGCGCTGGCGTGGCTTGGAGGACATCCCCGAGGACTGGGGACGCAGCGTCGTCACCATCGGCTCCTACGACGGTGTCCACCGCGGGCACCAGCTCATCATCAGCCACGCCGTGGACCGCGCCCGTGCGCTGGGCGTGCCCGCCGTCGTCGTCACCTTCGACCCGCACCCCAGCGAGGTCGTCCGCCCCGGCAGCCACCCGCCGCTGCTCGCCCCGCACCACCGCCGGGCCGAACTGATGGCGGAGCTGGGCGTGGACGCGGTGCTGATCCTGCCGTTCACCAAGGAGTTCTCGAAGCTCTCCGCAGCCGACTTCGTGGTCAAGGTGCTGGTCGACCGGCTGCGCGCCAAGGCGGTCGTCGAGGGCCCCAACTTCCGCTTCGGCCACAAGGCCGCCGGCAACGTGGACTTCCTCGTCGACCAGGGCAAGGTCTACGACTTCGAGGTCGAGGTCGTCGACCTGTACGTCACCGGCGAGGCGGGCGGCGGCGAGCCGTTCTCCTCCACCCTGACCCGCCGCCTGGTCGCCGACGGCGACGTGGCGGGCGCCGCCGAGATCCTGGGCCGTCCGCACCGCGTGGAGGGCGTGGTCGTGCGCGGCGCCCAGCGCGGCCGGGAGATGGGCTTCCCGACGGCCAACGTCGAGACCCTCCCGCACACCGCGATCCCGGCCGACGGCGTCTACGCCGGCTGGCTGCACGCGCAGGGCGAGGCGATGCCGGCCGCGATCTCCGTCGGTACCAACCCGCAGTTCGAGGGCACCGAGCGCACGGTCGAGGCGTACGCCATCGACCGCGTGGACCTCGACCTGTACGGGCTGCACGTCGCCGTCGACTTCGTGGCCTTCGTGCGCGGGCAGGCGAAGTTCGAGACGCTGGACGCGCTGCTGGCGCAGATGGCCGAGGACGTCGACCGGTGCCGTGAGATCACCGCGGCGGACGCCGCCGGGTCCTGACGGCGCCCGTCGCCCCCGGAATCAGCCCGGCCGGCCGGCCGCGGGCCGCCGCGCCCGTGCCCAGTGGCAGGCGACCTGGGCTCCGTCGCCGCCGTGCGGGATCCCCGGCTCCTCGTTCCGGCAGGCGTCCGCGACCCCGGCCCGGTCGGCCTCGCCGCCCGCCAGCACCGGGCAGCGGACGTGGAAACGACAGCCGCCGGGGATGTACGACGGGTCCGGGGGCTCGCCGGTGAGCACCACCGGGGTGCCGGGCGCCTCCGGGAGCACGGACAGCAGGGCCCGCGTGTAGGGGTGACGCGGGGCCGTCAGCACCTGCTCCACAGCGCCGGTCTCGACGATCCGGCCGAGGTACATCACCGCGACCCGGTCGGCGATGTTCCAGGCCAGCCCCAGGTCGTGGGTCACGACCAGGGCGGCCAGACCCAGCTCGGAGCGCAGCCGCAGCAGCAGCGCCAGGATCTCGCCGCGCACCGACGCGTCCAGCGAGGCCACCGGTTCGTCGGCGACGAGGAGTTCCGGGCGCAGCACCAGGGCGCCCGCGATGACGACCCGCTGGCGTTGGCCGCCCGACAGCTCGTGCGGGTAGCGCAGGAGGAAGCGCTCCGGCGGCCGCAGTCCGGCGCGCGC
Organism: Streptomyces sp. NRRL F-5650; assembly: GCF_000721365.1. NCBI lineage: Bacteria > Bacillati > Actinomycetota > Actinomycetes > Kitasatosporales > Streptomycetaceae > Streptomyces > Streptomyces sp. NRRL F-5650. Next base: position 15,463 of record NZ_JOGV01000059.1, read on the forward strand.
CAGCGCCTCGGTGACCGCCGTCCGCTCGTCCCCGGCGTGGCCGTGGATGCGCAGGCCCTCGGCGACGATGTCGTACACCGTGTGCCGCGGGTTCAGCGAGCCGCTCGGGTCCTGGAGGACGAGCTGGGCCCGCCTGCGGAACGCCTTGAGCGCCCGGGCGGAGTGGGCGAGGGGCGCCCCGTCGAAGGCGACGCGGCCCCCGGTCGGCGTGACGAGGCCGAGCAGCGCACGGGCGAGGGTCGTCTTCCCGCAGCCCGACTCGCCGACCAGCGCGACGATCTCACCGCGCCCGATGTCCAGGTCGACCCCGTCCACGGCCCGCGCGTCGGCCGCCCCGCGCCGTCCGGGGAACGTGACGTGCAGGCCCTGGGCGCTCAGCAACGGGGCGGTGGTGCCGGAGGTGCCGGTGTGCGTGCCGCTTCTGCCGCTCCTGGCGCTGCTCATGGGGTACTGCTCCTCACTCCGTCGCCCTGCGCGGACGCGCCGTCGCCCGACCGGTCACCGGCGGCCCTCGGTTCGGCACCGGCCCGCTCCTCGGCCGACCCGGTCCCCCGGTCCTCCGCGGCTTCGCCGGGCGCCCCGTCGTCCACGGCGGTGCCGTTCAGGGCAGGCCGGCGGCCGCCGGGGACGGCGTCGGGGTCGGTCTGGGTATTGGGGTCGGTCTGGGTGTTGGGGTCGGTCTGGGTGTTGCTGGGGGTCCGGGCGTTCGGGCCGGTCTGGCTCTCGCCGGGTGTCCTGGCCTCGGGGACGGTCCGGGTCTCGCCAGGAGTTCCGGCCTCGGGGTCGGTCCGGTCGATGGCGGTGGTGTGCCGGTCCGGCCTGCCCTTGGCAGCCGCCTCGGCTGCGGCAACGGTTTCGTCCGCGCCTCCGTTTCCCGCGCCTCCGTTCCCCGCGTCTCTGCCTCCGGCGTTCCTGCTTCCCGCGTCTCCGTTTCCCGCGTCTCTGCTTCCGGCGTCTCCGCCTCCCGCGTTCCGGCCTGCCCCGTCCCCGTCGTCGGCCGCACGTGCGTCGGCCACAGCGCCGTCTGCGGTGTCGGCGGCGGTCTCGGCCCAGCCGTCGCCGCCGGCGGCCTCCGCGCCCGCGTCCGCCGCCCCCTTCACGGCGGCCGCCGCGCCGCCCGCCGCCCCCACGTGCACGCACGCCACCCGGTGCCGTGGGCCCGTGTGCCGCAACGGCTGGTCCTCCGTGGCGCAGAGGTCCAGCACGACCGGGCAGCGCGGGTGGAACGCGCACCCGGGCGGGAGCGCCGACGGGTCGGGAGGGTCGCCCGGCAGGCCGCGCGGGGCGAACCGGGAGGCCGGGTCGCCGATCCTGGGGAAGGCCTCCGACAGGGCCCGGCCGTAGGGGGCCGGGCGTCGTCGTAGACCTGTCGGGCCGGGCCCTCCTCGACCACGCGGCCCGCGTACATCACCGCGAGCCGGTCGCAGGTGTCGGCCAGTACCGCGAGGTCGTGGCTGATCATGATCAGGCCGACGTCCTGCGCGCCCACCAGGCCCTCGATCAGCCGCAGGATCTGCGCCTGGATCATCACGTCGAGCGCCGTGGTCGGCTCGTCGGCGACGATCAGACGCGGGTCGCAGGCCAGCGCCATCGCGATCATCACCCGCTGCCGCTGACCGCCGGACAGTTCGTGCGGGTAGGCCCGCGCCCGCGCGCCCGGCAGCCCCACCTGCTCCAGCAGTTCCCCGGCCCTCCTGCGCGCAGCGGCCGCCGTGGCCCTGCCGTGCAGCAGGATCGGCTCGGCGATCTGGTCACCGACGCGGTGGACGGCGTTCAGCGAGTGCATCGCGCCCTGGAAGACGATCGACGCCCCCGCCCACCGCACCGCCCGCAGGCGGCCCCACTTCATCGCGAGCACGTCCTCGCCGTCCAGCAGGATCCGCCCGCCGACCCGCGCCCCGGGCGGCAGCAGCCGCAGCAGCGCCAGGGCCAGTGTGGACTTGCCGCAGCCGGACTCGCCCGCGACGCCCAGCTTCTCGCCCGCCTCCAGCACCAGGTCGACCCCGCGGACGGCAGCCGCACCGCCGGGATACGTCACCTCCAGGCCCCGCACCTCGAGCAGACTCAACGGGACACCCCCAGCCGGGGATTGAGCACGGCCTCCATCGCACGCCCGCACAGGGTGAACGCCAGTGCCACCACCGCGATCCCGATGCCCGGCGGCACCAGGTACCACCAGTCGCCGGCACTCACCGAGCCCGCCTCCCGCGCGTCCTGCAGCAGCCCGCCCCAGGACACCACCGCCGGGTCCCCGAGCCCGAGGAAGGCCAGGGTCGCCTCGGCCAGGATCGCCGAGGAGATGATCAGCGTGGTCTGCGCCAGGATCAGCGGCATGACGTTGGGCAGCACGTGCCGCGACATGATGTGCCAGTGCCCGCCCCCGAGCGCCTTCGCCCGCTCGATGTACGGCCGGGACTCCACCGCCAGCGTCTGCGCCCGCACCAGGCGTGCCGTCGTGGGCCACGTGGTCACGCCGATCGCGAGCACGATCGTGCCGAGCGACCGGGACAGCACCGTCGCCAGCACGATCGCGAGCACCAGCGTCGGCATCACCAGGAACCAGTCCGTGATCCGCATCAGCACCGTGGCGTACCAGCCGCGGAAGTGCCCGGCCGTGATGCCGATGAGCGCGCCGATCAGCACCGACAGCGCCGCCGCCAGCAGCCCGACGAGCAGCGAGACCCGCGAGCCCCACACCAGCAGGCCCAGCAGATCCCGCCCGAACTGGTCGGTACCCAGCGGGAACCGGCCGCTCGGGCTCTCCAACGGCTGCCCGGGCGCGTCGGTCACGCTGTCCACGTCCGACCCGACGGTCAGCGGCGCGGTGAGCGCCACCAGCACGAACAGCACCAGCGCGGCCAGCCCGAACACCCCCGCGCGATGCTTGCGGTACTCCTTCCAGAAGCGCGCCGCGGAGGCGCGGCGCCGCCGCCGGGCGAGGGCACGCGGACCCGGCCCACCCGGCTTCACTGAAGGTTCGGCGGTCTCGGCGGTCATCGGCCCACCCTCGGATCGAGCATCGGATACACCAGGTCGGCCAGCGTGTTCATGAGGATCACCGCGGCGGCGAAGACGAAGAACAACCCCTGCACCAACGGGAGATCGGGCACGCTCAGCGCCTGGTAGAACAGCCCGCCGAGGCCCGGCCAGGAGAAGACCGTCTCGACGAGGACGACCCCCGCCACCGTCCGCCCGAGATTCACGAAGACCAGCGTCACCGTCGGCAGCAGCGCGTTGGGCACCGCGTGCCGGCGCCGGACCAGGTCGTCCCTGAGCCCCTTGGCCCGCGCGGTGGTCAGGTAGTCGGCGCCCATCTCGTCCAGCAGCGCCGACCGGGTGACCAGCAGCGTCTGCCCGTACTCCACGGCGACCAGCGTCACCACCGGCAGGACGAGATGGTGCGCCACGTCCAGCACATGGGCCAGGCCCTCCTCCCGGCCCGACTCCATCCCGCCGGTCGGGAACAGGCCCGGGACCGGATCCACGCCCACCGACAGCACGATGATGAGCAGCAGCCCCAGCCAGAAGGAGGGAATGGAGTAAAGGGTCAGCGCCAGTCCGGTGTGGAAACGGTCGCCGAGTCCGCCGTGCCGCCACGCCGAACGGGTGCCGAGGAAGGCACCCAGCGCGGTGTACAGCACGAAGGCGGTGCCGGTCAGCAGCAGGGTGTTCGGCAGCGCTTCGGTGATTTTGTCGACGACGGGCGCGTGGAACTGGTACGACGTGCCGAGATCCCCGCTCAGCGCTTTGCCGCAGTAGTCCGTGAACTGCTGCCACAACGGCAGATCGAGCCCGAACTCTTCCCGGTAGGTGGCGAGTTGCTCGGCGGAAACCGGGCGGCCACCGGTCATGAACCTCACCGGGTCGCCGGGTATCAGCCGGAAGAGGAAGAAGCTCGTGACCAGGACGGCGAACAGGGAGACGGCCGCGCCCGCCAGCTTGCCCGCCAGGTACCTCGGGTACCCGCTGCGGGAGCGGCCCCGCGGTGCGCCGGCCGGCCGCCTGCCCACGGCCGTGACACTCGCGGGGCCGGCCGCGCTACTCACGGTCGTCAGCCGTGGCACGGCGGCGGACGGCGAAGAGCACGCCGAGTCCGACGAGGACGACGACCCCTGCGGCGATCCCGATCACGGTCCCGGCCGACGACGAACTCCCCGAGGAGTCACCGGAGTCGGCGGGCACCGCCGACCACCAGCTCCAGTAGCCGTCCTGCCCGTAGATGTTGCCCGCGCCGGACGGCATCGTCGTGATCGACGCGATCTGGTCCGTGCGGTAGGCCTCGACGGCGTTCGGGTAGGCCATCACGTTCATGTACCCGGTGTCGTACAGCCGGGACTGCAGCCGCTTGACGATCTCCGCGCGCTTGCCGGGGTCGTACTCGGCCAACTGCTGCGCGTACAGCTCGTCGTACTCCTTGTCGCAGATGAAGTTGTCGGTGCCGCCGGTGTCCTTCGGTGTCGCCGGGAGCGCGTCGCAGGTGTGGATGGAGAGCGCGAAGTCGGGGTCGGGGTTGACGGACCAGCCGTCGAAGGCGAGGTCGTACTCGCCGGCCAGCCACGGGTCGGTCACGTTGTCCAGGCAGTCGAGGGTGACCGAGATGCCCAGCTCACCCCACCACTCCTGGAGGTACTTGCCGACCGCCTTGTCGTTCGGGTCGGTGGCGTGGCACAGGACGCGGTAGTCCAGCGGCTTGCCGTCCTTGCCGAGACGCTTGCCGTCGGCGTTCTTGCGGTATCCCGCCTCGTCGAGCAGCCTGGCGGCCGCCGCCGGGTCGTGGGCCAGCTTCTGCCCGGCCGACGGCTCGAAGAAGTACGAGGAGAAGCGCGGCGGGACGTAACCCGCCCCCTCGACCGCATGGCCCCGGAAGACCTTCTCCACGATCGCCTCGCGGTCCACCGCCATGAACAGCGCGTGGCGCACCCGCTGGTCCAGCAGGGACGGGTCGCCGTCACCGAACTTCGTGCCGTCCTTCGCCCGCGCGCCCGGATTGGTGGCGAGGGCGTAGAAGCGGCGGCCGGGGGCGTCGTTGACGCGGATGTTCTCCTGGCCCTGGAGCGAGTCGGCCTGGGCCGGTGTCAGCGACGGCGACCCGGCGACGAAGGAGACCTCGCCCTTGCGCAGGGCGGCGACGGCGGCGTCCTGGTCCTTGTAGTACCGGAAGACCAGCTCGTCGAACTTCGGCGCGCCCCGCCAGAAGTCCTTGTTGGCCTTCAGCCGCACATAGCTGTCCGGCTTGTAGTCGGTGAGCACGAACGGCCCGTTGCCGACGACCGGGAAGTCCTTGTCGTTGTTGAACTCCGAGAAGTCGTCGACCTTCTCCCACACGTGCTTGGGCACGATCGGCACGTCCAGCGCCGTCATCGTGGCCTGCGGCTTCTTCAGCCGGATCACCAGCCGGGTCGGGCTGGGTGCGGTGACCTCCGCGAAGTTGCCGACGAAGCTTCCGTTGGCGGTGGCGGCGCCCTGGTCGGTCATCATCTTGTTGAACGTCCACGCCGCGTCCTCGGCGGTGGCCTGCTCGCCGTCCGACCACTTGGAGTCGGAGCGGATCGTGTACGTCCAGGTCAGCTTGTCCGGCGAGGACTTCCACTCGGTGGCGAGCCCGGGTATGACGTGGTTGTCCTTGGCGTCGTAGTTGGTCAGGTACTCGTAGGTCAACCGGTGGATGCTCGTGCTGAGCAGCCGCACGGCCAGGAAGGGGCTGAGCGAGTCCACGCTCTGCGCCACCGCGACGGTGAGCACCTTGTCGCCCCCGTCGCCCTCCTTCGTGGGGGCCGCCGATGCCGCCGAAGGGGCGACAGCACCGGACGCGAGGAGCAGCGCGCCGGCGCCTGCTGCCGCGAGGAGGCGGGTTCTCCGGAGCCGGTGGCCGGTCCGTCCGTTGTCGTGCCGATCCGTTGTGTTCATGGCTGCCTGACCTCGCGTCATCGCACACGCAGACGCCGGGCGTCTGCGTGCGGGCGGGCTCGAACGGTGGTGAACGCGGAACGAAGTGTGTGTCTACCAGCGGCAGTCTGCGCGCGTCAACGGGGTGTCAAACCCCATGTGGCCTGCGGGAACGCCGAGTTGGCCAAGCTGTGACCCTCATTGGCGCAGACCACTGGCGCCTCCCTGGTGAGAGGGTGACGGCAGGGACGGCCGTTGTCGTTCGCACACGCTCGAAGGCCCGCGCCGTCGGGGACGGTGCGGGCCTTCGGAGGTGGACGGAGCTACTGCTGCGGCGGGGGAGGGGGCGCCTGCCCGGGCTGCCCCGGCTGTCCCTGCTGCGGGTATCCGTAACCGGGCGGCTGGGGATAGGGCTGCTGACCGTAACCGGGCTGCGGCGGGTACGGCTGCCCCGGCTGCGGCCCCGGCTGCGGCTGCTGTTGTGGCGGGTACGGCTGTCCCGGCATCTGCTGGCCCGGCGCCGGCTGTCCGGGCATGGGCTGGCCCGGCATCTGCTGGCCCGGCATGGGCGGGGCCGCGACCGGGGGCGGGTTGCCGTCGGACGTCCACAGACCGTGCGACTGCTGGTGGCGGACGAAGTCCTCGGCGACCATCGCCGCGAGGTTGAAGTACGCCTCCCGCACCTTCGGCCGCATCATGTCGAGGTCGACCTCGGCACCGGCGGCCAGGTGCTCGTCGAACGGCACCACGACCACACCCCGGCACCGGGTCTGGAAGTGCCCGACGATGTCCTCCACCTTGATCATCTTGCCGGTCTCGCGAACCCCCGAGATGACGGTGAGGGAGCGGGAGACGAGGTCGGCGTACCCGTGCGCCGACAGCCAGTCCAGCGTCGTACTGGCGCTGCTCGCACCGTCCACGGACGGGGTGGAGATGATGATGAGCTGGTCGGCGAGGTCGAGCACGCCGCGCATGGCGCTGTAGAGGAGACCGGTGCCCGAGTCGGTGAGGATGATCGGGTACTGCTGCCCGAGCACGTCGATCGCGCGCCGGTAGTCCTCGTCGTTGAAGGTCGTCGACACGGCCGGGTCGACGTCGTTGGCGATGATCTCCAGACCGGACGGGGCCTGCGAGGTGAACCGCCTGATGTCCATGTACGAGTTGAGGTACGGGATCGCCTGGACGAGGTCACGGATCGTGGCCCCCGTCTCCCGGCGCACGCGGCGGCCGAGCGTACCGGCGTCCGGGTTGGCGTCGATCGCGAGGATCTTGTCCTGCCGCTCGGTGGCGAGCGTGGAACCCAGCGCGGTCGTCGTGGTCGTCTTGCCGACACCGCCCTTGAGGCTGATCACGGCGATGCGGTAGCAGGACAGCACCGGGGTGCGGATCAGGTCCAGCTTGCGCTGCCGTTCGGCCTCCTCCTTCTTCCCTCCCAGCTTGAACCGCGAACCGCCGGCCGCCGGACGGCTGCTCTTCGCCTTCTGCCGCTTGTTGTTGAGCAGCCGGTCGGAGGACAGCTCCACGGCCGCCGTGTAACCGAGCGGCGCGGCCCCCGGGTTGGTGGGCTGCCGCTGGTCGTGCTGCATGGGCTGCGGCCAGGCGGCACCGACCCGGGGATCGGCGGGCTGCGGCTGCGGTGCCTGGGGCTGGTGGGGCTGGTGGGGCTGGGGCGGGTACTCCGGCTGCTGGCCGGGCTGCTGTGCCGGCTGGTGGGCCGGGGACGCTTGGGGAGCAGCCTGGTGCGCATCGGGTGCCTGTCCCGGCTGACCCGGCTGTCCCGGCTGCCCGGGCTGGGCCGGAGGAGCTTGCTGCGGCTGCTGTGGCTGTTGCGTCGGCTGGGGCTGCTGTGGCACGCCCGGGTACGGCTGTTGCGGTGCCGGTCCGTGCGGCGCCTGCGGGAAGCCGTACCCGCCGGGCTGGGCGGGGGAGTGCGGCTGGGCCGGGGGCTGTGGCTGCGGCTGCTGGGCGCCGGGCTGGGGGAAGCCGTAACCGGTCCCCGGGGCCGGTGGAGCGGACGCCGCGGCCGGCTGGTTCCACGCGGCGGGCGCGGGCTGCGGCGCCTGCGGCTGGAAGGGGGGCTGCTGGACCGGGACCGCCGGCTGCTCGGGAACGGCGGGGGCGGGCTGCGGCTGCGCGGGCCACTGCTGGGCCGGCGCGGGCGCGACCGGCGGGTAGGACGGAGGCAGCGGCGGCACCCCGCCCGGTGTCGGCGCCGGGGGCGGGGCGTCCTGCGGAACGGCGTCCTGAGGCCCGCTGTCGGCCGACGGCGCGGTGCCGGGGGGTACCGCATCCTCGGGATCCTCGGGCTCGTCCTTCGCCGGAAGGCTGTCCCCGGGCCCGGTGGCCGACCCGGGGCCGGGCTCGCGGTCTGGGCCGGGCTCGGGTACGACGGTCAGCGCGACCGGTTCAGGCTCAGGCTCCGGTTCGGCGCCCTGGCCCGGCCCGTCGAGGCGGGGGTCGTCCACGTCGCCGTCGCGGACACCGGAAACCTCGTCGTCGGCGGCGGCGTCGTCGGAGACCTCCTCGGAAACGGCGCCGGTGTCGGTGTCGCCTCCCTCGGCGGACACCGGACCGTCGGTGCTCTTGGCGGACACCGGGCCGTCGGTGCTCTTGGCAGACACCGGACCGTCGGTGCTCTCGGCCTCGGGCGCGTCCTCGGCCGGCTCGGACACGGCGCCCGGAGCGTCGTCGGCGGCGCCGGAACCGGCGGCCCGCTCCTCCTCGGCGGCGTCCTCCGTGGCAGCCCGGCCGGCGATCTCGCGCTTGAGGGCGACCGCGGAGAAGCGCATGGTGGCGCCGCTTTCGAGGTCGCCGTTGTCGAAGTCCTCCGAACCCCCCGAACCCTCCGGACCCTCCGAGCCGGTCTCGGGCTCGTCAACCGCCTTGGGGTCCTCGGCCGACGACGGCGGAGCGGGAGCCTGGAGCTGGAACCCACCGGCCGGAAACGCCGGCAGGGCCGTGGGAGAGGCGAGGTCCGCGGCAGGCGCCGGGTCGGTCTCCGGCTCGGGCTCCGGCGTCCGATCGTGCGGCCCGGGCTCCGGCTCGGCTTCGGGCCCGGGCGGCTGCGGCGCGGGGGTCTGGGGCGCGGGGGTCTGCGGCTGCGGCTCGAAACCGCTCCCCACCGGCAGCCTGGGCACCCCGGCCGGGCCGGCGCTCGGCGGCGCGGGCGGCGTGAACGGCGCACCCGGCCCCGGCGGCGGAGGCGGTGTGAAGGGGGCGCCCGGAGCGGGAGCCGGTGGCGGCGGCGTGAACGGCGCCCCCGGAGCGGGAGCCGGAGCGGAGGAGGCCCCGTGGGGCGTCGCGTGCGGCGGCGGAGTCAAGCCGGGCAACGGCGGAACGGGGCCACGAGGAGCAGCCGGAGCAGCCGGTGCCGTCGGCCCGGACGGGGAGGAGTTGGCAGTCGAACCCGAAGACGACCCGGAAGACGACCCGGCGCCCTCCTCGCCCTCCCCCTCTTCCTGCGCACTGCCGCCGGACGCGTTCTGCGTGTACCAGGCGGGCGGCGCGTAGTCGATGGTGAACTCGCCGGTCGTCTCGACGGAGGACTCCGCGTCGGGCTGGTCATCGCCGGGTGAAGCCCAGCCCCCGCGGATCCCGTCCCGGTCGCTGCTCACAGTTCCTCCTGGTGTGGTCGAGCACCCTCAAGCCGTGCTGGGGCGACCCTTGCTCGTCGTCCGAAGTTGTCCGAGGTCGTCCGATCCACCGGTTCTCCCCCTGTGACGCCGACGCCCGCTCACGGGTTCCGGGCGTCGCGCCCGACACCAGCCTAATCATCACGAGCCGCGCCCCGGCAGCCCCCGTCCTCCCCCTGAGCCCCGCCGACGCCCAGGCGACCTACTCGGTGCCGTTCCCCCCTTCCTGGGGTGCCGGCTCCAGGTCGAACTCCCCGTCCCGCGCGCCCAGGACGAACGCCCGCCACTCCGCCTCCGTGTACCGCAGCACGGTGTCCGGGTCCAGGGAGGACCGCATGGCGACGGCGCCCTCCGGGAGGTAGGCGATCTCGACCCGCTCCTCGTGGGCCTCGGTGCCGGGCGCGCTGTGCCACTCGACGCCGGAGATGTCGAGGGCGTAGAGCTCGTCCCGCTCCCGGTCCTTGCGTGCGCGGAGTTCCTTGTCCTCGGCCTCGGCCATTGCGGCATGGGTCCTTCCTGTTGTCCCAACGAACTGTGCGGTCACCATACTTGTCACCTTCTTCCAGGTCAGCGGTTCTCCGATGGAGGCACCGGTACGGGCGACGGGCCGAGGTGTCCCTACGGGCTGGTAGGCTGTGGGACGGCCGTTTGTGTACGCGCCCCCGGAGCGATGAGCCCTGGAGGTCGCGCCCAGCGGATCCCCGCCTTCCGAGTCGTGGAAGATCCCCCGAGACGTAGACCGGGGGCACTCGGTGGCCAGTCACAGACCAAGAGGAGAACGCGTGTCGCTCGACGCCGCAGTGAAGAAGCAGATCATCACCGAGTTCGGTACCAAGGAGGGCGACACCGGCTCCCCCGAGGTCCAGGTCGCTCTGCTGTCCCGTCGGATCTCCGACCTGACCGAGCACCTCAAGACCCACAAGCACGACCACCACTCCCGCCGTGGTCTGCTCATCCTGGTCGGCCAGCGCCGCCGGCTGCTGCAGTACCTCGCCAAGAAGGACATCCAGCGCTTCCGTGCGCTGGTCGAGCGCCTCGGCATCCGCCGCGGTGCGGCGGGCGCCCGATAGCACGCCGTGAAGGGAGCGGTTCCCAACGCAAGGGGGCCGCTCCCTTTGCTGTACGTGCGCGCTGTCGCCGCCCCTTTGTAGTGTGGTAACAGACAAGACGCACGACGTACGACGAGGAGGAGCGGACCTCACGCCGCCGCCGGTCCTCGGTAGTGGCCCCCGGGGGCAGATCCCCGGGTGCTTCGATCGAAGACCGGCCCGCATTGCACGGAACGCTTCTCCGGCACCCGTCCCCGCCGCCACACGGGCGGTGCGGGACAAAAGACGACAAGCATCGGAGAAATCACTAGTGGAGAACGAGACCCACTACGCCGAAGCCGTGATCGACAACGGCGCCTTCGGCACCCGCACCATCCGCTTCGAGACGGGCCGCCTGGCCCGTCAGGCCGCCGGCAGCGCCGTGGCGTACCTGGACGACGACACCATGGTGCTGTCGGCCACCAGCGCCTCCAAGAACCCGAAGGACCAGCTCGACTTCTTCCCGCTCACGGTGGACGTCGAGGAGCGGATGTACGCCGCCGGCAAGATCCCGGGCAGCTTTTTCCGCCGCGAGGGCCGTCCCTCCGAGGACGCCATCCTCACCTGCCGCCTGATCGACCGCCCGCTGCGCCCGTCCTTCAAGAAGGGCCTGCGCAACGAGATCCAGGTCGTCGCCACGGTCATGGCCCTCAACCCCGACCACCTGTACGACGTCGTGGCGATCAACGCCGCCTCCGCGTCGACGCAGCTGGCCGGTCTGCCCTTCTCCGGCCCGATCGGCGGCGTCCGCGTCGCGCTGATCCGCGGCCAGTGGGTGGCCTTCCCGACGCACACCGAGCTCGAGGACGCGGTCTTCGACATGGTCGTCGCGGGCCGTGTCCTGGAGGACGGCGACGTCGCGATCATGATGGTCGAGGCCGAGGCCACCGAGAAGACCGTCAAGCTGGTCGAGGGCGGCGCCGAGGCCCCCACCGAGGAGGTCGTCGCCGCCGGTCTCGAGGCCGCGAAGCCCTTCATCAAGGTGCTCTGCCGCGCCCAGGCCGACCTCGCCGCCAAGGCCGCGAAGCCGACCGGCGAGTTCCCGATCTTCCTCGACTACCAGGACGACGTCCTGGAGGCGCTGACCGGCGCCGTCAAGCCCGAGCTGGCCCAGGCGCTCACCATCGCCGGCAAGCAGGAGCGCGAGGCCGAGCTGGACCGCGTCAAGGGCATCGCCGCCGAGAAGCTCCTGCCGGAGTTCGAGGGCCGCGAGAAGGAGATCTCCGCCGCGTACCGCGCGCTGACCAAGTCCCTGGTCCGCGAGCGCGTGATCAAGGAGAAGAAGCGCATCGACGGCCGCGGTGTCACCGACATCCGCACCCTGGCCGCCGAGGTCGAGGCCATCCCGCGCGTGCACGGCTCCGCCCTGTTCGAGCGCGGCGAGACCCAGATCCTGGGCGTCACCACGCTGAACATGCTCCGCATGGAGCAGCAGCTCGACACCCTCTCCCCGGTGACGCGCAAGCGCTACATGCACAACTACAACTTCCCGCCGTACTCCGTCGGCGAGACCGGCCGCGTCGGCTCCCCCAAGCGCCGCGAGATCGGCCACGGCGCCCTCGCCGAGCGCGCCATCGTTCCGGTGCTGCCGACGCGCGAGGAGTTCCCCTACGCGATCCGCCAGGTGTCCGAGGCCCTCGGCTCCAACGGCTCGACGTCCATGGGCTCGGTCTGCGCCTCCACCATGTCGCTGCTGAACGCCGGTGTGCCGCTCAAGGCCCCCGTCGCCGGTATCGCCATGGGCCTGATCTCCCAGGAGATCAACGGCGAGACGCACTACGTCGCCCTCACCGACATCCTCGGTGCGGAGGACGCCTTCGGCGACATGGACTTCAAGGTCGCCGGCACCAAGGAGTTCGTGACCGCCCTCCAGCTCGACACCAAGCTGGACGGCATCCCCGCCTCCGTCCTGGCCGCCGCCCTCAAGCAGGCCCGTGACGCCCGCCTCCACATCCTCGACGTGATGATGGAAGCGATCGACACGCCGGACGAGATGTCCCCGAACGCGCCGCGGATCATCACCGTGAAGATCCCCGTCGACAAGATCGGTGAGGTCATCGGCCCCAAGGGCAAGATGATCAACCAGATCCAGGAGGACACGGGCGCCGACATCACGATCGAGGACGACGGCACCATCTACATCGGTGCCGCCGACGGCCCGGCCGCCGAGGCCGCCCGCGCCACGATCAACGGCATCGCCAACCCGACCATGCCCGAGGTCGGCGAGCGCTACCTGGGCACGGTCGTCAAGACGACCACCTTCGGCGCGTTCGTCTCGCTGCTGCCCGGCAAGGACGGTCTGCTGCACATCTCGCAGATCCGCAAGCTCGCCGGCGGCAAGCGCGTGGAGAACGTCGAGGACGTCCTCGGCGTGGGCCAGAAGGTCCAGGTCGAGATCGCCGAGATCGACTCCCGCGGCAAGCTCTCCCTGATCCCGGTCATCGAGGGCGAAGAAGGCGACGAGAAGAAGGACGACGCCGACAAGTGACGTCCCGTAACGCCAGGGCGACGGCCCGCACCTCCTCGGAGGCGCGGGCCGTCGCCCGTACCCAAACCCTGATCAAGGGCGAGCACGGCATCGGCACGGTCCGCAGGACGACCCTCCCCGGCGGTCTGCGCATCGTCACCGAGACGCTCCCCTCGGTCCGCTCGGCGACCTTCGGCATCTGGGCCCACGTCGGCTCCCGCGACGAAACCCCCGCGCTGAACGGCGCCACCCACTACCTGGAGCACCTGCTCTTCAAGGGCACCCGCAGGCGCAGCGCCCTGGACATCTCCTCCGCCATCGACGCGGTCGGCGGCGAGATGAACGCGTTCACGGCGAAGGAGTACACGTGCTACTACGCACGCGTCCTCGACACCGACCTGCCGCTCGCCATCGACGTCGTCTGCGACATGCTGACCGGCTCGCTGATCCAGGAGGAGGACGTCGACGTCGAGCGCGGCGCCATCCTCGAGGAGATCGCGATGACCGAGGACGACCCCGGCGACTGCGTGCACGACCTGTTCGCGCACACCATGTTCGGCGACAACGCGCTGGGCCGGCCCGTCCTCGGCACCGTCGACACGGTCAACGCCCTCACCGCCGACCGCATCCGCCGCTTCTACAGGAAGCACTACGACCCGACCCACCTGGTGGTCGCCGCGGCCGGAAACGTCGACCACGCCAAGGTCGTCCGCCAGGTCCGCGCCGCCTTCGAGAAGGCCGGCGCCCTGAAGGACCCGGGTGCCCAGCCGCTCGCCCCGCGCGACGGCCGGCGCACCGTCCGCGCCGCGGGCCGTGTGGAGCTGATCGGCCGCAAGACCGAGCAGGCCCACGTCATCCTCGGCATGCCGGGCCTGGCCCGCACCGACGAGCGCCGCTGGGCGATGGGCGTCCTCAACACCGCCCTCGGCGGCGGCATGTCCTCGCGCCTGTTCCAGGAGGTCCGGGAGAAGCGCGGACTGGCCTACAGCGTGTACTCGTACACCTCGGGCTTCGCCGACTGCGGCCTCTTCGGTGTGTACGCGGGCTGCCGGCCCTCCCAGGTGCACGACGTGCTGCAGATCTGCCGCGACGAACTGGACCACGTCGCCGAGCACGGCCTCACCGACGACGAGATCGGCCGCGCGATCGGCCAGCTCCAGGGCTCCACGGTCCTCGGCCTGGAGGACACCGGCGCGCTGATGAACCGCATCGGCAAGAGCGAGCTGTGCTGGGGCGAGCAGATGTCGGTCGACGACATGCTGGCCCGGATAGCCTCGGTCACGCCGGACGACGTCCGCGCGGTCGCCCGGGACGTCCTGGGCCGCCGGCCCTCCCTGTCGGTCATCGGCCCGCTCAAGGACAAGCAGGCGTCCCGGCTGCACGACGCCGTCGCCTGACGGTCCCGTTCCGAGAAGTTCGAGAAGGAAGCATGTGACATGAGCAAGCTGCGCGTGGCCGTCCTCGGTGCCAAGGGCCGGATCGGCTCCGAGGCGGTACGGGCGGTCGAGGCCGCCGAGGACATGGAGCTGGTCGCCGCCCTCGGCCGGGGCGACAGCCTGGAGACGCTGGCCGAGTCCGGCGCCCAGGTCGCCGTCGAGCTGACCACCCCGGCCTCGGTGATGGACAACCTCGACTACTGCGTACGCCACGGCATCCATGCCGTCGTCGGCACCACCGGCTGGACCGACGAGCGGCTCGCCCAGCTCACCGCGTGGCTCGACGCCTCCCCGGGCACGGGTGTGCTCATCGCGCCGAACTTCTCCATCGGCGCCGTGCTGACCATGAAGTTCGCGCAGCTCGCGGCCCCGTACTTCGAGTCCGTCGAGGTCGTCGAGCTGCACCACCCGAACAAGGTGGACGCCCCCAGCGGCACCGCCACCCGCACCGCCCAGCTCATCGCCCGGGCCCGGCAGAAGGCAGGCTCCGCACCGGCGCCCGACGCCACTGCCACCGCCCTGGACGGCGCCCGCGGCGCGAACGTGGACGGGGTCCCGGTGCACGCGGTCCGGCTGCGCGGCCTGCTGGCCCACCAGGAGGTGCTGCTCGGCGGCGAGGGCGAGACGCTCACCGTCCGGCACGACTCCCTGCACCACAGCAGTTTCATGCCGGGCATCCTGCTGGGCGCCCGCCGGGTGGTGAGCACGCCGGGCCTCACCTTCGGCCTGGAACACTTCCTGGACCTGAACTGACACCATGCGCGCCAAGATCACGTACCTCGTCACGGCCGCCGTCCTGGTCTTCTACTTCGTCCTGGTCGGCAGCCGCGGCGTGCTGCTCATCAAGACCGGCACCCTGCTCACCGTCACCTTCGGCGTCGCGGTGCTGATCCTGCCGGTGATCGGCCTGTGGTTCCTGTGGAAGAACACCCAGTTCGTCCGCAGGGCCAACCAGCTCGCCGCCGAGCTCGACGCCGAGGGCGGGCTGCCCGTGGACGAGCTGAAGCGCACCCCCAGCGGCCGGGTCGACCGGGAGTCCGCCGACGAGGTCTTCGCCGTGCGCAAGGCCGAGACGGAGGACCGTCCCGGCGACTGGCGCACCTGGTTCCGTCTCGCCGTCGCCTACCACGACGCCCGCGACACCCCGCGCGCCCGCAAGGCGATGCAGCGGGCGATCGCCCTCCACGACGGCAAGCAGACCGAGACCGTCTGAGCAGGCGGAAGCCGAAGGGCCGGGGCCCGAACCGCGAGCTGCGGTTCGGGCCCCGGCCCTTCGGCTTTCCGGGCGGGTCAGTCCTGCCGGTACTCGTCGGCCCACGCCTCCACCGCGTCGGCCGCCCGGTCGAAGGCACCGTCGCGCGCGAGGAAGTCGGCGTTGTGCGTGGTCAGCAGCGGCGCCATGGGCTCCGCGGAGCGGCCCTTGCGGACGAGCAGCAGCGCCTGCCCCTGCACCGTGCGCGGCAGCCCGAGCCAGCGCACCGGCTGCTGCACCGTACGCACGCTGGCGACCTGCTGCCAGGCCACCGTGCGCGTGCTGAAGAAGGCCACGTGACGCACCCCGTGGGCGCTGACCCACACGCCCATGCGCAGCATCCGCAGGGCACTGACGATCACGACGACCGCGATGCCGAACACCACCCCGGCGGAGGACGGCCCGCCGGTCGCCGCGATGATGACCGCCGCGAACAGGACGAACGACGCCAGCAGCAGCATCAGCGCCGCCGTCCCCACGCGCCACGGCCCGGGCCGGTAGGGCCGGCGCCAGACGTCGCGGTCGTCGTACGGCAGCGCGACGTCGTCGGCCGTGTCAAAGGCGCGGTCGGCCGTCAGGAAGGGCAGGGGCACGGCTGGTCCTCACTCGTTCCATGGCAAGTGTTGTGCCCGGTGAGGCTACCGACCTGTGTCTGCCGTCACCACCCTCGGGGGTCCGTACGGAGGCCGGGCCGCCGTGCCGCCCGCGGCTCAGCGCCCCTCGGACGCCTGTGACGGCTGTTTGTGCGAGGACGGCTGGTCGGCCGAGAGGGCGGGCATCCCGAGCACCAGGGAACCCACGAGCCCGGCGACGACGGTGACACCGAGGAGCCAGCGTCCGGCCAACTGCCCGAAGGACGCCCGCTCGCGCGGCGGCGGTGTGACATTGCTGCGGAACCTGTCGGCCTCGGCGACGAAGGCGAACGGCACGGGTTCACGCCGGCGGATCATAGGGGCTGCGTCTCCCTTCAGGGACTGGAACGAAGTGCTGTTACTCATACAGACGAACGAACGCCCCTCAAGGTGCCCTCTTTCACCGACTTCATTGCGGCACGGCACCGATCGCCCGATTCGGCGGGCCGCGACCCGGCGGCCGTAGAGTGGCCCCGCCAGGCGACGAGACGGGCGCCAAGCGACGAGATGGGAAGGCCCTCCACACCGTGACCGACACCCCCGCCGACGATTTCAAGATCGACCTCCGCAGCGACATCACCGTCGAGCTGGTCAAGAGCGCCGCGACCGACGCCGACGTGCTGTTCGCCGCCCGCGTCTCGACCGCCGGGGAGCAGTCCCTGGACGAGCTGAAGAAGGACCCGGAGCGCTCCAAGGGCCTGATCAACTACCTGATGCGGGACCGGCACGGCAGCCCGTTCGAGCACAACTCGATGACCTTCTTCGTCAGCGCCCCGATCTTCGTCTTCCGCGAGTTCATGCGGCACCGCGTCGGCTGGTCCTACAACGAGGAGTCGGGCCGCTACCGCGAGCTCCAGCCGGTCTTCTACGTGCCCGACACCGACCGCAAGCTGGTGCAGCAGGGCCGCCCCGGCAAGTACGTCTTCGTCGAGGGCACCCCGGAGCAGCACGAACTGGTCGGGGGCGCCATGGAGGACTCCTACCGCCAGGCCTACGCCACGTACCAGAGGATGCTCGCCGCCGGAGTCGCCCGCGAGGTGGCCCGCGCGGTGCTCCCCGTCGGCCTCTACTCGTCGATGTACGCCACCTGCAACGCCCGCTCGCTGATGCACTTCCTGGGCCTGCGCACCCAGCACGAGCTGGCGAAGGTGCCCTCCTTCCCGCAGCGGGAGATCGAGATGGTCGGCGAGAAGATGGAGGCCGAGTGGGCCCGGCTCATGCCGCTCACCCACGCCGCCTTCAACGCCAACGGCCGTGTGGCGCCGTAGGGGCCCGGCCGCGCGCCGTCCCAGCCGGGCACAGATGTACGCATCAACCATCCGAAGTGTCCGGATTGCGGCGTTTGGAGAAGTTCATCTAGCCTGATCAAAGGTGCCCGGCACTGCTTGAACCCCCGAGCAGGCAGTGCCGGGCTCCACTCCCGTTCCGACCTGCCGCCTCCCCCGAGGGCAGACCCGGCCCTGAGCAACGAGTAGCGTGTAACCCATGGCTCCGACCTCCACTCCGCAGACCCCCTTCGGGCGGGTCCTCACCGCCATGGTCACGCCCTTCACGGCGGACGGCGCACTCGACCTCGACGGCGCCCAGCGGCTCGCCGCCCACCTGGTGGACGCAGGCAACGACGGCCTGATCATCAACGGCACCACCGGCGAGTCCCCCACCACCAGCGACGCGGAGAAAGCGGATCTCGTACGGGCCGTGGTGGAAGCCGTCGGAGACCGCGCCCACGTCGTCGCCGGAGTCGGCACGAACAACACCCAGCACAGCATCGAGCTGGCCCGTGCCGCCGAGCGCGTCGGCGCCCACGGCCTGCTGCTCGTCACGCCGTACTACAACAAGCCCCCGCAGGAGGGCCTGTACCAGCACTTCACGGCCATCGCCGACGCCGGCCGGCTCCCGGTCATGCTCTACGACATCCCCGGCCGCAGCGGCGTCCCGATCAACACCGAGACCCTGGTCCGCCTCGCGGAGCACCCGCGGATCGTCGCCAACAAGGACGCCAAGGGCGACCTCGGCCGGGCAAGCTGGGCCATCGCCCGCTCCGGCCTCGCCTGGTACTCGGGCGACGACATGCTGAACCTCCCGCTCCTCTCGGTCGGCGCGGTCGGCTTCGTCTCCGTCGTCGGCCACGTCGTCACCCCCGAGCTGCGCGCCATGGTGGACGCGTTCGTCGCGGGCGACGTACAGAAGGCGCTGGAGATCCACCAGAAGCTGCTCCCGGTCTTCACCGGCATGTTCCGCACCCAGGGCGTCATGACCACCAAGGCCGCGCTCGCCCTCCAGGGACTGCCCGCCGGACCGCTGCGCGCCCCGATGGTGGCGCTCACGCCCGAGGAGACCGAGCAGCTCAAGATCGATCTTGCCGCCGGCGGGGTACAGCTCTGACATCGGACTTCGCACCACCGCACGACCGGACGGACTTCACAACTGAATAGGCGGGCCACCGGTGCCCGCACCCCACAACGACAACTGCTTCTGCACGAACGTCACGCGCGCCACGTGCCACCGGTACGTGGCGCGCGTGGTGAGGAGAGTCTTTTGAGTCATCCGCATCCTGAACTGGGCCGGCCCCCGGCGCTTCCCAAGGGCGGCCTGCGGGTCACGCCCCTGGGCGGCCTCGGCGAAATCGGCCGCAACATGACGGTCTTCGAATACGGCGGCCGCCTGCTGATCGTCGACTGCGGCGTACTCTTCCCCGAGGAGGAGCAGCCCGGCATCGACCTGATCCTGCCGGACTTCTCGTCCATCCGGGACCGCCTCGACGACATCGAGGGCATCGTCCTGACCCACGGCCACGAGGACCACATCGGCGGCGTCCCCTTCCTCCTGCGCGAGAAGCCGGACATCCCGCTGATCGGTTCCAAGCTGACCCTCGCGCTCATCGAGGCCAAGCTCCAGGAACACCGCATCCGCCCGTACACCCTCGAGGTGGCGGAGGGCCACCGCGAGCGCGTCGGTCCCTTCGACTGCGAGTTCGTCGCGGTCAACCACTCCATCCCGGACGCGCTGGCCGTAGCCATCCGCACCCCGGCGGGCATGGTCGTCCACACCGGCGACTTCAAGATGGACCAGCTTCCGCTGGACGGCCGCCTCACCGACCTGCACGCGTTCGCGCGGCTCAGCGAGGAGGGCATCGACCTGCTCCTCGCCGACTCGACCAACGCCGAGGTACCGGGCTTCGTCCCGCCCGAGCGCGACATCTCGAACGTCCTGCGGCAGGTCTTCGCCAGTGCCCGCAAGCGGATCATCGTGGCGAGCTTCGCCAGCCACGTCCACCGCATCCAGCAGATCCTGGACGCCGCCCACGAGTACGGCCGCCGGGTCGCCTTCGTCGGCCGTTCCATGGTCCGCAACATGGGCATCGCGCGAGACCTCGGCTACCTCAAGGTCCCGCCGGGCCTGGTGGTCGACGTCAAGACGCTCGACGACCTGCCCGACAGCGAGGTCGTCCTGGTCTGCACGGGCTCCCAGGGCGAACCGATGGCCGCCCTGTCCCGCATGGCCAACCGCGACCACCAGATCCGCATCGCCAACGGCGACACGGTGATCCTGGCCTCGTCCCTCATCCCGGGCAACGAGAACGCCGTGTACCGCGTGATCAACGGCCTGACCCGCTGGGGCGCCAACGTCGTCCACAAGGGCAACGCCAAGGTCCACGTCTCGGGCCACGCCTCGGCCGGCGAGCTGCTGTACTTCTACAACATCTGCCGCCCGAAGAACCTGATGCCGGTCCACGGCGAATGGCGCCACCTGCGGGCCAACGCCGAACTGGGCGCCCTCACCGGCGTCCCGCACGACCGCATCGTCATCGCCGAGGACGGCGTGGTCGTCGACCTCGTCGAGGGCAAGGCGAAGATCACCGGCAAGGTCCAGGCGGGATACGTCTACGTCGACGGCCTCTCGGTCGGCGACGTCGGTGAACCGGCCCTGAAGGACCGCAAGATCCTCGGAGACGAGGGCATCATCTCGGTCTTCGTGGTCATGGACTCCTCCACCGGCAAGATCACCGGTGGGCCCCACGTCCAGGCGCGCGGTTCGGGCATCGACGACTCGGCCTTCTCCGCGGTGCTCCCCAAGATCACCGAGGCACTGGAGCGCTCGGCCCAGGACGGCGTCGTCGAGCCGCACCAGCTCCAGCAGCTAGTGCGCAGGACCCTCGGCAAGTGGGTCTCGGACACGTACCGGCGCCGGCCGATGATCCTGCCCGTCGTCGTGGAGGTCTGACGGTCCGTCTGACCGCCGACAGCGTCAACCTGGAGCGGGGCGCCTCGATTTGCATCGAGGCGCCCCGCTCCAGTACGTTTACACCTCCGCTCGGACGGGCACCCCAACCACTTCGTGGTTCGGAGCCGCCCCGGAGGGCGGAAATACCGACTCAGAATCTCTGATAAAGTCGGAAGCGCCGGAAAGGGAAACGCGAAAGCGGGAACCTGGAAAGCACCGAGGAAATCGGATCGGAAAGATCTGATAGAGTCGGAAACG